>JBEIGW010000084.1:0-10068 GCA_040381655.1 Deltaproteobacteria bacterium | reverse complement strand
ACGTCGTTCTTTTGAGCTGGCAGAGGAGGTGTTTGAGGTTTTTATCCTAATGATCCTCGAATTTCGGCCATGGTCAGCTTGGCAGCTGCAGGTGTAGTCGTTGTAGAGCCTGCAAAATTTGACGAATTGGGGCGTTGACTGGAGGATGTATGATCCGCTTTTTGTTGAGTCAAAGGCATTTGGGTCAGAAAGATTCCTGGATCTAGGCACCATTCTAAGGCGTAATTTTCCAGAATATAACGATCCATCTCTGAGCCGTCCAGATCCAGTCGTGCTTTTGCGAGGGTTCGAAAGATTCTATTTAAATCAGCCGGTCCGGCGCGTAAGGCAATCTCGTTCAGATGTCTAACTTCGTCATCATCCATGCCGAGAGATTTGAAGTCCACGCTTTCTGTCCCAACATCACGAACGATGAAAGAGTGCCTCGCCATCGTCGCAGTTTTCTCTGCTACGTCCGTCATCGCAACCCCAGAGTCTTCAAACTGATCCAAAGACTCGATCACAGTAGAGGGATTCTTTGATACGAGAGCGTTTAACAGGTTAATGAACTTTGTGGATGATACGTACGAAATGACTCGTTCCAATGCGGAAACGCTTACCTTGCCGCCGCCTACCGCGATGACATGATCCAAAAGAGTCAGCGCATCTCTCATGGAGCCGTGCCCTTCGCGCGCAATGGCAAGCACAGCCTTTTCTTCAAAATCAATGACCTCTTCTTTCAGGATCTGCAGTATGCGCTCCCGAATTGCATTCAATGATAGTTTTTGCAGGTGGAAGACCTGACAGCGACTCATGATGGTTTGAGGTATTTTTTGCAGTTCAGTGGTTGCAAAAACAAATACGACGTGCGCCGGCGGTTCTTCTAGGGTCTTGAGAAGCGCATTAAAAGCGCTTTGCGACAGCATGTGAACTTCGTCGATAATGTACACTTTAAATCTAGAGCGCTGGGGTACATACGAAACAGTCTCTCGGAGTGCTCGTACATCATCAACACTAGTGTTTGACGCGCCGTCGATCTCCATTACATCTTCGTGGATGCCGCTAGAAATGGCTTCGCAGCTATCACATGCATTACATGGCTCAGAAAGTTTTGGGTTCGAGCAATTCAGTGCCTTTGCATAAAGACGCGCTGATGTCGTCTTGCCAACCCCTCGGACGCCACTAAAGATTACCGCGTGCGGTTCACGCCCAAGTTTTATCGCATTAGCTAGAGCAGTCGCAGTGGCGCCTTGCCCACAGAGTTCAGCAAACGTTTTAGGTCGATACTTACGTGCAAGAGGCATGTAACTGACAGCTGTCATGGGGCTTTCCTATGAGAGTTCAAGAGCCCAGAGTGATAGCCAGATGCACCGAACACCTACCAGATCCTGGTACCGTTGCTACCTTCCGGTCCTGGCGGGGTTCGCAGGCGGGCACCATCCGGGATCTGGCTATCACACTGGGCTCTTACCGGCGCCGAATCGGTTGCACAATTCTTTCCGACAGCAAGGATCATCCTTATGTCACAAAATTTCCGGCGACTCGACTAAAAACCTGACCAAGAGTGAATTTTTATCGCTCTTTTTCTTAAAAAACGCCAAACTTGTCGGGGCCTTTGAGGCAAATGACGAGACGGCGAGTTAAGCTGGTCTTCGCCGACTATATAAAGAGAGAAGGGGGTTGTCTAGTGAAGGCCTTGATCCAGAGAGTCAAATCGGCACGAGTACAAGTGGCCTCTGATATTATTGGAGAAATCGGCATAGGATGGCTTATTTTCCTCGGTATCTCGCGATCCGATACGGGGGATGAAATTTCTAAACTGATTGAAAAGATTGCAGGTCTAAGATTGTTCTCAGATGCCGAGGGGCGTTTTAATTTAGCAGTGACAGACGTGTCCGGATCAATGCTCGTGGTGAGTCAGTTCACGCTTTATGCCGATTGCAGCCGCGGGCGAAGACCAAGCTTTACGGATGCCGCCGAACCCGCCCGGGCTCAAGAGTTATACGAGCGTTTTGTCACCGAGTTGCGCGCAAAATCTATTAAGGTGGAAACGGGACGTTTCGGCGCAGACATGCAAGTGTCACTGATTAATGATGGTCCAGTCACTGTGATGCTTGATTCCGCTACGTGATTTTGTCCATGAACATTCGAGCCTTATATATATGAGTCATAACGTTCCTCAAAAAACAACTCTTCAGAAAGCTGTAGTGGGCGATGCGCGCAGACTTTCTGCTGTCGTTGATGACCTCTTGAAGCTCTGTGCAAAAGAGTCTCTGACGCTGGGTGAGTTTCTGCACGCGTTGAATATTTATGGTCATATGATGGTTTGTTTGATTTTCTCGATACCCTTCTTGCTGCCCGTTCCTCTGCCAGGTTTATCAACGGTGTTTGGGCTCGTTATCGCTATTGGTGGCAGCCAAATTTTACTTGGGCAAGATCCATGGGTACCAAAGAGCTGGCGAACACGTCAGATATCAACGGGCTTGATCGTAAAGATTTTGGAGCTTCTTAAAAAAATTCTATTGCGGACAGAAAATGTTATAAAGCCAAGATTCAAGTTCTTTGCGAAACATCCTGGATTTGTAAGATTTAACGGGGCTGTCATTTTGCTTTTGGCCCTACTACTTGCACTGCCAATGCCGCCCGGTTTTAACCTGCCGCCAGCTTTAGCGATCATTGCACTATCTATTGGTAGTATTGAGAGAGATGGAGTCCTGATAGTTTTTGGATACCTGGTGACAACGCTAAATGCCGCTTTGTTTGGAACATTTTTTGTAGTTGGATTCGAGGGGATCAAGTCGTTGCTGAATGCTTTGGGTTGATTCGTTAGTAAAAGAGCAGCAATTACAGTTACACTTTTGTCAAAACATCCAGCCATTTTGTTTCGAATTTCTCTTTGTCGTAAACCACACCTATGCGGAAATTTTTTAAAACGTCCTTGGCTACTCGCTGGATATCAGCCGGGGTCACTGCCGAGATTTTCTGCGGTAAATCGTATAGCTTTTTCGCGTCGCCAAAATAAAATTGAAACGACGATAGGGCACCAGCAAGGCTGCCATGGCTCTCGAGAGTTAAGAAATAGCTTGTTGTGAAAATATTGCGGTACTCATTGAGCTCTTCTTGAGTTACGCCCCGCTCTTTGAATGATTTAACGACCGCCGCCATGGCGTCAAGCGTTTCTTTGGGTTTCGATGTTGAGACTGAAAGCACTCCAATACCCTGATTGTATTGAATGGTTCCTGCGTAAACCGCGTAAGATAGGCTTCTTTTTGTGCGAATCTCTTCCTGTAGCTTCTGGCTTAATATCTCAAACATGATGTCAGCGGCAGCCGCATCTTTTGCAAGTATCGAGGGAGCGTTGAATTTGACTCTTATGTAGGCCGTTGGAATTTGCCTGTGTTCAAATGCAAGGCTGTTTTTTGGTTCAAATAAAGGGGCGGCCACAATCTTCTTTTGCGAGTTTAATTTGGGAATCTTTTCAAATTTACTGACGATATTCTTCCGGATCTTGGGGCTCATCTTGGGGCCAGCATATGTAATAAATATCTTTGATGCGTCGAGCAGAGAGCGGTGATAGGTCTTCAAATCATCCGCTGTTAGGGATTCCGTCTGCTTTATGCCATCTTGGGGAAGCAGTCTATAGGGGTGATGGAGATCGTAAAAGACTGTATTGACCGTCGTGTTGGCGTGCGACTCGGGATTTTGGATGTCGCGTTGGTAATCGGCAACGCGCTGCTGTTTTGCAAGGGCTACGTCATCTTTATTAAACGATGGTTCAGTGACGACTGACGCTAGCAGGTCTATGGCCTGTGGCAAATATTCGCTGACAGTTTGAATAGAACACTGGCTCATTTCAATTCCACCGCGGCAAGCAAGGCCAATGGAATATTTTTCGGTTAGGCTGAAGATTTTTGACTTGTTGAACTTTTTTGTTGAATACGTCATGGCTTCCATGGCGAGCTCATTGATGGCGCGTTTGTTAAAGGATTGGTCAGCGCTACCAGTCATGAATGTGACGGAGAGCGTAACTATGTCGCTGCCCGGCGTCTCCCGTGAGATCATGGTCATGTCGTTGCGTAGTGTTTGTGTAGCCGTGAGATTTTTATCGGGCTCCGCTGAGCTTAGCTCGGAGATGAGTAGCGCGGCCGCTATAAATAACGTCGAGGAAAGAGAAGTTAAAAATGGTGTCATAGCTATCGCCTCTAGTTAGTCACTGGTTTTAGTAGTTTGTTAGATATTTCTCGACATACGGGGCAGAATTATCGATGTAGTTAG
Source organism: Deltaproteobacteria bacterium (assembly GCA_040381655.1). Classification (GTDB taxonomy): domain Bacteria; phylum Bdellovibrionota_B; class Oligoflexia; order Oligoflexales; family RGVZ01; genus CAMDKS01. The sequence goes on along the minus strand of JBEIGW010000084.1, from coordinate 5,814 downwards.
CAACTTTGGCGTCCTCAGGATTCAGAAGCGTAATCCCAACGTAGGGTTTTCCTACGAAGTATTTTTTTACAAATTTCTGTACGTCGTTGAGGTTCACTTTTTCCAAATTACTAAGATAGTTGTCATAGTAGTCAAGGCCACTGGTGGCCCACCAGAATGCTAGAGTTTTGGCATATTCACTTGGTCGATTTAGCTCCATTTTATAGCCAATACGCTGTTTTCGGCGGACATCCGATAATTGACTTGCGCTAAAATACCCAGGCTTAATCCACTCTTTGGGTTGGTCTAAAAGAGCTTTTCTGATGTTGGATGCTGTTTCAGGTCTTGAAGCGGCATAGAGGACAAGTTCTCCAGCTTGGCCTTGAGAGTGATAAGATAAGCCTGCGCCAAGAGCTAGGCCGCTATCCACAAATTTTTTAAAAAATTTACCAGATCGATGTTCCAGAAGTTGTAGGAGAATATCGGCCGTCCATGTGTCAGACTTTTCGTGTAGAGTTCTGGGGCCTTTCCAGGTGAATTGCTGCGTAACATTCTGAGCTAACTGATGAGTTTTAGTGACTTCGGTGGTCTGGGGGAAGTCTGGAAATGGACCGCGATTAATCGGCTTCCAATTGGGGGGAGTCGTCCAAGCGGCGAAGTGTTTGTTAACTAAAGTCTTGACGTTGTCGGCTGTGACATCCCCTGCCACAATGAGTGCTGAATTGGCTGGAACGAACACGTCACTTTTTATCGTTAGAAGCTGGTCTCTATTGGTTGTCTCGATAATTCGACGTCGGCCAAGCGGGTTTCGAAGGTGTTCCTTAGCGCCATACATGATCATACGTTCAATATTAAAAAGCTCAAAACCGGGTTGGCTAGCGTTACGGTCGTACTCGTCAAGAACAACGACGCGCTCCCTTTCGAGCTCTTTATCGTCGAGTAGTGGAGTTGAAATGGCATCTGCCATGAATTGAAGTCCTTCGTCTAAATTATTCGAGGGCAGGGTGAAATAGTAGCGCACCATCTCTGCGCTAGTATCGCCGTTGTAGGTGATGCCAAGCTGACGAATACGCTTGTTGAAGGCCTCTTGATTAGGAATTCGTTTGTTGCCCTTAAAAAACATGTGCTCCCAAACGTGTGTCAAACCGTTGGTCTCGGGTAGCTCTGTCATCGCGCCAGCTTTTGCGACCAAAACAATAGTGGCAAGAGGGACTTTGGGCATTTCAATTGTAAGTATCTGTAAGCCGTTTGTAGCCTCTGCTTGCTTGTATGAACGCGTGGTCGAGGTCTTGCTTTGTGCTAAGCACACCGCAGCGAATAATTGAGTCGAAAGTATGATGCAAAAATACTTATAGAGTTTCATATTGAGTTCCTTGTGCGGACCGTTATAGCGTGTCAGCGATGATTTCTGCGATATCCTTAACGGCTACTTGATCACCCTTTCCTTCTCCTTTGATTCCGTCCGTGAGCATCGTCATGCAGAAAGGGCATGCAGTGGCCACGGTATTTGCGCCGGTTTTCAATGCTTCTTGCGCCCGCTCTACGTTGACGCGTTTACCTATATGTTCTTCCATCCACATTCGGCCTCCGCCAGCGCCACAACAGAAGCCTTTCTCTTTGCTTCGTGGCATTTCGGTGACTTCGGATTTTGTTACAGCTTTAATTGCGTCGCGAGGTTGCTCGTAGACATCGTTGTGACGTCCAAGATAGCAGCTATCGTGGTATGTGACGTTCGTGGCCTCGGTTGGAACTTGTGACGGTTTTATTTTTCCGCTATTGACCAGGTCGCTTATGAGCTCGCTGTGGTGAACAACTTCAGCTGCAAATCCGAAGTCTGGGTACTCATTCTTTATGGTGTTGAAGCAATGGGGGCATCCGGTGACTACTTTCTTGACGTTGTATTTTTGTAGGGTACCAACGTTTTCCTGGATGGCCATGTTGGCCAAATATTCATTTCCTAGTCTACGAGCGGTGTCGCCGTTACATTTTTCCTCTGACCCTAGGATGGAGAAACTTATATTTGCGCTCTGCATAATCTTTACAATCGATTTGCTGACCTTCTTGTATCGATCGTCATAGCTGCCGGCGCAGCCAACCCAGAATAAGTATTCGACGTCACTTTTTTGAGACATCGTTGTGACTCCTAGCCCATCTGCCCATTTTGCGCGGTCGCTATGAGGCATGGCCCAAGGGGAGAAGTTGTTTTCCAGGTTTTTGAATGTGTTTGTAAGCTCCTCCGGGAAATTACCTTCAGTCAGTGACATATATCTGCGCATATCCACAATTGCAGGGATGTGTTCGATGTAGAGTGGGCAGGCTTCCATGCAGGCTCCGCAGGTGGTGCAGCTCCAAAGCTCATCGCGATGAACAATGCCCGGCGAGGAATCATCGCCGATAAGTGTTTTGCGCTTGGTTTGATCAGGGTTTGCCACAGCGTCTTGGAGCGAGTCTTTTAAGTGGTGAATAATTTTTCGCGGATCCAGCGGTTTGCCCGTATAATTCGCCGGACATTGCTCGGTGCAGCGTCCACATTCGACACACGTCATACCGTCGAGGAGTTGCTTCCAAGAGAAGTCCTCCATTTTTCCGGCACCGAATGTCGTCGCATCATCCTTAAATTCCATGGGACGAAGTCGTCCGCGTGATCTGTGACTTCTAAAAAAGATGTTGGGCCAGACCCAGATTAAGTGTTGGTGCTTAGAGAATGGAAGGAACGTCGTGAATCCGAACAACACGAGGCAGTGAATAAACCACCAAGAATTATAAAAGCCCTTAAAGCCATCAGGAGTCTCGATTCCAAACAGGGAGGCAAGAGTGCTGGAAATAGACCAAGATAGTGGCAAGTACTCGCGGGGAAGGGCGTGTGCGTCAGCCAGACCGGCTTTCGCGCCCATATAGATCATTGTTGTGACAACAAGTGCCAAGATGGCGCTTAGAACGATGTAGGCGTCAACTCGGCTGGCCTTTGAAAGGCCCTGAAAGCGTTTTGGTGGAAAAAATAGCCGACGCGCAATCGCGTAAGAGATAGCAGCTGCCACTGAAAAGTTACCCAAATCCTGTGATAGCGCATAAAGACGGTATAGGTCTCCATGACCAAGAAACCATTGATAGCTAAATCCTGGGATGATCCCCGATAGAATGGTTTCACCGGTGCCAATCGTGACAGTCACAAACCCCCAAAATATGAAGGCATGCATGATGCCTGCCGTCATGTCTTTGAACATTTTTTGTTGAAGCAAACCAAACAGCAGCGTTTCCTTGATCCGCGTGGGGATATTGTCGACGCGAGAATCATCGGTTCCCTTACCAAGGCTGACCTGAGCCCACGTGCGACTTAGGTTGAAAGCAAAGAAACCAAACACAGCAGCAGTGAGGGCAGCAAAGGCAACATTGAAAATGCTCATCGGTAGGGCCTCCATCGGCGAGGGCAGGGAACTATAAAATGTGCAAATAATTCTAGTCTATTACGGTCAAAAAATCCACGGGCATGGGACGGGCTCCAGGGGGCTTTTCAACGACTTGCACATTTCGGCTTAGATAGTCATATTAAGGGGTTTCCTAAAAGTCGACGTCATCGTTGAGGTTTTGCTCAGAGGTTATAAAATGACCACGAATTCCAAAAAAATTGATCCGCGCCGCCTGAAGGGCTTTCGCGATTACCTGCCTGATTTGATGGAGGTTCGGTCGTCCCTTCAAAGCAGGATTCGACAGCATGCAAAACTTGCTGGGTTCCGGGAGATCGGAACACCTGTTTTAGAATACGCTGAGACCTTGCTTGGCCAGGGCGGCGACGAGACTGACAAGCAGGTTTATCGCTTTGAAGATCATGGTGGACGACAGGTTGCGATGCGTTTTGATTTGACGGTTCCATTTGCACGATTTGTGGCGGAGCACCAAGGTGAGCTAGTTTTCCCCTTTAAACGCCTCCAGATTGGGGATGTGTGGCGTGGCGAGAATACGCAAAAAGGCCGCTACCGAGAGTTTTGCCAGTGTGACTTGGACATCATTGGAGTCGACAGTGTCAATGCGGATGCTGAGATTATAAGTTGCTTTTACCGCATACTTTGTGACTTTAATCTTGGTGGCTTTACGATACGGGTTGGTCATAGGCATCTTCTTTCGGCCTTAATAGCGACCGCGCTTCCAGGGCTAAGTCCAGAGGGCGAAACGCAAGCGCTGATCGCTTTGGACAAGCTAGACAAAATTGGCGCGGATCAAGTTGTTGAACTACTCATGAAACTAACCTCATCAGATCAAGGCAAGGTGCGCGATTTGATTCGTGCTCTGACTGAGGGAGCCAGTGCCAAGGGCACTGATTTGGCGTGGGTGAAATTACGTCTAGCTGGGAATACTTCTGCTTTGGCAGAGTTGGACCGCGTGACCGTGCTGATGTCTGTTTTGAATACAGTCACTGAACAAACGAAAGGCGGTAGTATCCGTCTTGATTTGTCGATTGCGCGCGGTTTGGGTTATTACACAGGCGTTGTTTTTGAAACCACATTAGATTCTTTACCTGGTTTTGGCAGTATTAGTAGCGGTGGTCGATACAACAATTTGGCTGAGAGATTCACCAACCGAGCGCTTCCCGGGGTCGGAGGTTCCATCGGGCTTGATCGATTGCTCGCTGGAATGGAAGAGCTAGGCAAACTCGGAACTTCAGGCTCGGACGTGGTTTTCATCGCGGTTGCTACGGATGATGCGCTCGAGTCTGCGATGCAGTTGGCCAATATGTTGCGAGGGGCTGGTTTACCTTGTGATATCGGATTGACAACTGGAAAAGTCGGAAATCAATTCAAGCACGCGGACCGTTTAGGCTATGAGAGAGTTCTTACACTGGGCTCTGGAGAAGTTCGATTAGGAACATATAACCTAAAGAATATGAAAACAGGCGAAGAGAGAAAAGGTCTTCCGAGACAGGACGTTCTTGTCGAGTTGTCCTCTCGTAAGTCTTAAATTGATTTTTTTGGGAGATCGTTCGTGAAACTTGCAAATTTATTACTTAAAGTGGTCAGCGGTTCACTTATATTAGTCGATGTAACTTCAACCCGTGCAGCTGCGATGCTGGACAGTGCGGATCAAACAACAAAGTCTGCGCAGTCTGCAGAGTCGTCGACGGCTTCACCTTTGAGCTCTACCGAGACCAAGACTTTAAAGATTTTAATTCGTCAAAAAGGTGGCGGCGGTCCCATTCGAAAGGTTGAAGTGAGTATTGGTGATAAAAAGTTCTTCACCGGATCTGACGGAGTTGTGAATTTAGAGCTTCCGGGTGTGGCCAGTTCAATCAGCTTTTACAAGGCAGGTTTTGAATCCGCATCGCTACCTTGGGATGAGATCAATAACGTTAAAGAGATGGAGATCTATCTTTTCCCGGCCCTAGGCGCTGAGGACGAGGTCATCATCAGAGGTAATCGAAGGCCATCAATTAGTAAGAAGGTTATTTCGGCTGATGAGGCGGCTCGCGTTGCTCCTGGCGGGGATCCTGGGCAAATCACAAAGCTATTGCCAGGTGTGACGACGCAGCCAGGTCAGGCGGAAGTGACCATTCGAGGCAGTAAACCTGCGGACAGTGCATACTACCTGGATGATATAAAAGTGCCATTTGTCTACCACTCCGTAGGCAACATCTCAGTGCTTCCACCCTCAATGATTGAAGAGGTTGAGTTTAGCTCCGGTGGATTCGGTGCAGAGTACGGAGATGCCTCGGGTGGAGTGATCGTTATCAGATCGAAGTCAGAAATCCCTGATAAACCAAAGACGCGATTCACACTAAATCTTCCTGTCTACAGTTCGGTATTTCACGAAAGACCGCTGAGCGATCAGGAGGCGATCTTTGTT
>JBEIGW010000083.1:0-10086 GCA_040381655.1 Deltaproteobacteria bacterium | reverse complement strand
TTGTTGCGACTTCCATTAGCTTTGAGTGGGGGCGCATTCTTCTCATGCTAAAAGTCTTTTGGAACCGAACTATTCTTGGAAAAAAACCCGACTACATTCTCCTCATTAAAGAGCTTATGAAACTAGCTGATGCTTACCGAAATGAGTCACCGGATCTCCCTGGCCTAGTTGAAAATCAAAAAGACCCCTTTCTCAAAGAAGGTATGAAACTGTTACTGGATGAGCTGGTAGACCCCGCCCATCTTAACAAGATTCTCAAAGTCCGCGTTAGCACGTTTTTTGACAGATATAGTGACGATGCCCTTAGATTTCGTTCGATGGGAAAATACCCACCCGCGATGGGTCTGATGGGAGCCGTATTAGGGATGATCGCATTGCTCGGAGGCCTTGGAAAACCAGGCGCCGAAAAAACTATTGGTCCGTCGATGTCGATCGCTCTCGTTGCAACACTTTACGGTATTGCATTTGCCAACTTGATCGTCATCCCAATTGGTGAAAATTTGACTGAAACAGCCAAAGAGCACCAACGAAAAAACATGATTATCACTGAGGGAATTAAATTAGTAGCCGCTAAGACGAATCCGATCGTACTCGCTGAGGAGCTGAATTCCTATCTCTTACCAGCAGAACGAATTGATTGGAAAAGCGTTACTACATAATACGGTTTCTTAGGCAGCCTTATTTACGTCAGCTGGAAGATTAAGTCCTTCTGGAGGATTTACACCCAGGGCTTTAGCTTGGGAAAAAATAATCTGATCCACAATGCTCTTGTCAGCGGAGATAACTCGGCGAATAGCCGCAACCAGTGCCTCCAAAATAACAGTCTTTCTTGCGTTAATATCTGCCATCTTCTTTGCGTTCTTCTGATTTTGCTCGATCTCGGCTTGGAGCATTTCAGCGCGTTTGTTCCCCGTACCCACCGTCGCATTAAGGGCCGCTTTGACAGCATCATCAGCCACGAGTATAACCTCAGCTCTTCGAGGCAGAGGCAGCGCATTAAATGCCTGCGTCAGAGCTTTAGCAGGCACGTAGGACACGTCGCGTAAAAACAGCTTCGAACCCATAATTTGACGTTTCAAATCCCAATCCTCAGCAGGAACCAATTCGTAAACAACGCCCTCGTCTGCCACAGTAACAGTTTTTACAAGGCGCATAATAAGTCGCCTTTGGGCCTGGGAACGCTCGGTGATTCCTGCAGACACTTGACCCAGTTTAGTGATCATCTGTGCGATCACCTGATCTGGAGAGTCTATCTGTTTGTCCAAAAGCGCGGCTGCTTCTTTCAAGACATTCCCTGGAATGGCCTTCATCAATCGATTCCCACGCTCTACGGATAATGTTTTTAGTAGTACTGCAATGGCCACATTATCAGCTTCTGAAATAAACTTAGTGACGATAGCATCGTCGTACTTAATTAAAACAGCCCTTACCGGATCGAACACTTTCATCGTTTCATCGCGAAGCGTCGCTTTTGAAACGCACTCACCATACATTCGCTGCGCAATCTCGGCTCCGTTTAACATGTTCGGCGGAGTCTCACGGTGTTCTTCAACATAGACCTCTAGCTTCTCAACAGCCGCCCTCGGCAGATGATCTAGAGCCGGTTTTAATGGTGCAAATCCCATAAAGCTCAAAAGATCCCTAAAATCAGCTAGACCGTTATCGTCATAGAACATATCGCTAATATACTCGGCGCAAAGAAACGTATTATCAGCAATAAATGATGTCATTTGGCTTCGAATATTCTGCATATCGCGCGTTATCGCCTGGCTTGCAGCCGCCTGATCAAAACTCCCTCTCTGCTCTGAGTCGGAATTTGATGCTACGGCTACAACTTCTTTGACAGACGCCTCATCGTCTCCATCTTTCGCAGCCTCGGCTGGCTTTAGCGCCGCAATGTCACGCCCTAGCCCCATAACGGCATTTTGCACACCTTTACTCAAAGCTCGAGCTGCCACCAACATCGCGACAAATAAGAATAACCCCAAAATTAGAACGCTAACGACTGTCGAAATGAAAGAATTCTCGGGACGCCAAATGCCCTCGACAAAAGTCTTTGGGGTCGGCTTTTCTTGCTCGACTTTTGGGGCTTCTGGAATGGGGGGCGCCAATTTCACTTTCACCCAATTGGTAGTCGGTGCGCCTTTTGAGATGGCTGCAAATTCTAAAAAGTTAGCGACTAGCTTAGGCACACCATCCGAGAATGTTTTTGGAGTCTTCGCGGGAAGCGTTATATCCACGCTAATTTTTTTGATATAGTCGGCAGCTTTGAATACAAAGGGCTCCAAAGGCTGCTGTGACGGCGCTGGTACGCTTAAGGACAATGTAACTGTGGGCTGCGCTGGAAGAACGATATTGGGCTGCTGCGTCTGAGCCATGACAACCTTGGGGGTTTTTTCTTTTTTCTCTTTCAAGTTCTCCTGAGCTTGATTAATGATCTGGCTAATTGTTGCATTTGCAATGTCCACATTTAGACGCCCTAATCGAACACCACCTTTTACATCATCAGCTGCAGATTCAACTTTTTCATCCTCTTCATCCTCTTGACTCGCCTGTTCAGGAGGAGTTGGTAATTGTGGTTGAACGGGCTTATATTTTTCCATCATCTCAGCAATGTTCAGCTTCACGGCTTCGGTCTGCGCTGCACGCTCTGCACCGATTTTGGCTTCCTGCTCTCGACGCCATGCTTGTGCATCCGCGCTAACCTTGGTTTCATCAAACTCGAGAGTCAAATAAACTGACGGCTCCTGACCATCAACTCCAACAAGCTTAAGTTCGCTAGTCAATTTTTGACGAAGCATGCTTGAGTAGAAGTCTGTTAACTGCAACCGGTCTTGACGGGAGATTGAAACCGTTGCGTTTTGCGCTAACGCCTCAATGGAAAGAGCAAACGCCAGGAGCCTTAAGCTAATGCTCAAAAAACGTTTCATAGTTTTTTTTGACTGACGACGACTAATCAACGACGAGCTCCTTGCTCTGCTATGCCCTAACGTAACACTTCTGTGCTGTCTGGGTTTCGGCATGTACCCCAAAAATGTTAGCGAACCCATAGTCGGCCCAAATTACCCCCACCCCTCCAAGCCCCTATTATGAATGGGCTAGAAACGCAAATTTCGCGTAGCGCCAACCCCAGAATCGAACCAATAGTCTTGTGTCAAACAAAAGCAGATCCATCAGATATCGTATTCTGTTGCCTATTTTTTAGCCGGAGTCTATCTCCAGTAGTCATTTTCTAATTTACGAAAACCATCAGACGGCACAACTTTGTTCCATATAGCCAAGTCATTTCTCCTGTGATATCAGGATCAACTTTGATGTTGTACTCATCCCAAAGACAATTTTCGGAGGTCACACCGTGAACCGCGGTTCCGTAACTCAAAATGCTGATGAAAAAAATATACTTGGGCATCCAACGGGATTATTTGTTTTGTTTTTCACGGAGATGTGGGAACGATTTTCATTCTATGGGATGCGGGCTCTGCTTGTTCTGTATATGACCCAATACCTCCTGACGGATCCAGCCAAAGCTGCTGAGGTATTTGGCTACAATAGCCTCGAACGCCAGATAATTGCTGTTTTTGGTCCACAAACAGTTCAACAGATGAGTTCACACATTTACGGCCTCTATACAGGCCTCGTCTATTTCACACCATTGTTTGGCGGCATCTTAGCCGATCGATTCTTGGGGCAGTATAAGACTGTTTATGTCGGCGGGATTCTGATGGCAATCGGTCACTTCCTTATGGCAAGTGAACAAGCATTTTTGCTAGCTCTCGCATTCCTAATCCTCGGAAACGGCGCGTTTAAACCAAATATTTCGACACAGGTCGGAAATCTTTACAAAGACGGTGACCCACGACGGGACTCCGCATTTACCATCTTCTACATGGGAATTAATCTTGGGGCTTTCTTATCCCCGCTTGTCTGCGGCACACTCGGCCAAAAACTTGGCTGGCATTGGGGTTTTGGAGCCGCTGGCGTCGGCATGATGTTAGGTCTTTTGATTTACTGGCTTGGATCTGGCCTACTACCCAAAGACACAAAACAGACCCAAGTTGCCATCGAATCAGGCCCCCTTACAAAACAAGAATGGGCAGCGGTAGGCGCACTTGCCGTTCTGTGCGTTCTCAATATCATGTTCTGGGCAATCTACGAGCAGCAGGGCAACACCTTGCAGATCTGGGCAGATAGCAAAATCAACTGGGACATTGGAGTTATGACGATCCCTTCTACTTGGTTTCAGTCCTTTAACCCCTTAATGATTTTCTTATTAGCTCCACTTCTTAACATCGTCTGGGAATGGCAAAATCGGAAGGGTCACGAACCCTCGAGTGTTACAAAGATGGGAATCGGCTGCATTCTTTGTGGGAGTGCCTATATCATTATGATTCTAGCATCGATAATGATGCCGAGTAATGAACGCGGATCTGTTTTATGGCTTCTTTCGACTGTATTTGTTTTTACAATTGGTGAGCTTTACTTATCTCCAATTGGTTTGTCACTTGTAACAAAAGTTGCCCCAAAGAAGATTCTTAGCATGATGATGGGAATGTGGTTTCTGTCGAGCTTCTTTGGTAACTATGCGACCGGATTGATTGGAACACTCTATGAAAAAATGCCCAAGGAGACCTTTTTTGGTATTTTAACTGTTATGGGCGTGGTTACCGGGATCATATTTATGATCATTAGGCGTCCAATCGAAACTGCCATCGGAAAACACGTTTAATAACTGAGTACGAAGGACAATCATGCGCGTCTTATTAACCGGTGGAACTGGATTAATTGGAACTCAATTAGGAATTGAGTTGGCCCGAAGAGGGCACAATATCACTGCGCTAACAAGAAAAGGCCAACCACAAGCCTTAAGTTTTCCTGCAAGATGTCTCGCTTGGGATCATCTCAATCCAATGCCTTTATCGGTCTTATGTCCCGGAACTGATACGTTTGATGCTGTAATCCATCTCGCCGGTGAATCTGTTTCGCAGCGTTGGTCTAAAACTGCTAAACAAAAAATTTATGACTCTCGTATCAAATCAAGCAAAGCTTTGGTGGATACTTTTAAAACAAGTCCCAAATCGATACCATCCGTTTGGTTAAACGCATCTGCAATCGGAATTTACGGAGATACTGCCAATGACGTCGTTGAGGAGTCGGCTCCCGCCAAAGACGGCTTCTTGGCTGATGTTTGCAAGAACTGGGAGCGGTCGCTGACAGACTTACCTGCCTCGGTGCGTACCGTTTTCCTCAGACTAGGGGTTGTGTTATCAAACGAGGGCGGCGCTCTACCCAAAATGATGCTCCCTTTCGTTTATGGTTTAGGTGGCCCACTGGGTCATGGACGGCAATTTATGAGTTGGATCCATATAGATGACGCCGTACAAGGGATCATGAAGGCATTAGAAGACAGCTCCATTAAAGGACCCGTAAATATCGTTGCTCCAGAGGCTGTAACCAATACCCAGTTGACTAAGGCGTTGGCTGTCAAAACACGACTACCAGCAATATTCAGGGCTCCAGCCTTTGTCTTAAAACTTGTACTTGGTGAGATGAGTTCTATGCTTCTCGGAAGCTCTAATGTACGACCTAGAGCGCTCATAACATCCGGTTTCAAATTCCAGTTTCCAGATATATCGACTGCTCTGAGCGACCTACTGGCCTACTCTCAGCCACACGGGACGAGACTTTTTGTCGCAAGACAATGGATTACAGGTTCTCCATCTGAAAATTTTCCATTTTTCTCAGCTGCCGAAAATTTAGAAACGATCACGCCACCGTGGCTTAATTTTAGAATCGTAGCCAAAAGCACACCTGACATCAGCGAAGGAACGCTCATTGACTACAAACTAAAAATCAAAGGCGTACCGGTCCGATGGCGAACCCGCATCGAAAACTGGGCTCCACCTCACAAATTCGTCGACACTCAGTTGCGCGGTCCCTACAAAACATGGCACCATACTCACAGGTTTGAGCAATTAGGCAACGGCACGCTCATGACGGACATCGTCCGATACCGAATGCACGCATGGCCTTTTGGAGACTTTGCACTACCAATGGTAAAAAACGATGTCTATTCGATATTTAAATACCGTCGACAGGTGATTGAAAAGACTTTGTCTTCAAAATATTCATAAGAATAAGCTCACGTTATTCCTACGCATACTCCTCATTTTGCGCACATCGACAAGATCCTAGACTGCAACGTTCTCTCACAAGCTAGGTAAAATTTGCCGACACACCCCTAACCCAGCATAGCGGAAGGGGGCTTTCATGAGAGTTTTTGCAATTTTCTGTGTTTTGACGAGCTCTAACTTGGTAGCTGCTGAATCAATACCTACACACATCACCTCAAAGTACAAACACCTTTTAACACTTAAAATTAAAGATGAATCACCCAGAGTTCGCACTCTTGGGGATGCAAGGCTCTACATGAGGGACGGCATCAGAGTACTCTATTTAAAAGGTGATAGATTTGAAATGGCCTATCAGCACGGAAAGCTACTTAAGGACGAGATTGGAAATGGTGCTCTTCCCAAAATAGGCTCCATGGTAGAGAGTGCTGCAAAAAATTCATTTCCTGACATCCCGACCATTGTCGATCCAATCATCGAAGGTATTTACAAAACCTACACAACCGCCATCGTCAATCACGCAGCTAAAATGTCCAATATGACCAAAGATGATTACATGACAGAGGCCTATGGTTTATCAGCTGGATCAGACCTTCCTCTGGACATCGTGGTTAGGGCGTTTCTGAGTCCTGAAACGCTGCAAATTATACTTGGCCAGCAAATGCGCGGGCAAAAAAACCTACCCGCTCCCTATTCCGTAAATGAATGTACAGATTTTGCAATACCTCCTACTAAAACCTTAAATGGAGGATTCATTATAGGACGGAACACGGATTATTCACTCAATGGCTACTTCGATAAATATCCAACCATCATTTATTACAATCCTACCGATGGCGCCCAGTCGTACATGTCGATCACGTCAGCAGGAGTCCATACTGCCGGTGTCGTTGGCTACAACCAGTCAGGCTTATTTCTGGGAGTCCATACGATCCCCACATGGGATACGTCTACGCATGGATTTCCAGTGTTCGACGTCGGACAAAAAGTTCTGAGAGAGGCGAAGTCGTTTAATGAGGCTGTAAGAATACTACAAGGCCACTTGCCTGGTGCTGGTTGGACGTACACACTTATCAGTGCGCGTGAAAATCGCTCCGCAGCCATTGAAGTCACCAACTCAAAATTATCGATTCGGGAGACGACCGGTGATCACCATATTCAAAGTAATCACTTTATCAGCAAATCTATGCTGTCTCGAAATCTTGATATTAACGCTACTATAAACGAAGACACACGGGCTCGATATAATCGAACACAAGACTTACTGACAAGCCTCGAGAACCCGGCTGATGCGTCAGCAGCGGTCAGGATTTTGGCTGACAAAACTGACCCTCTAACTAATCAAATTTCAGGAATCGGCAATGTCATCGCAACTCACATGACAGTAACCAGTTCAGTGATAGATACGGCTAAACAGTCTTTATATCTGGCCAACGGGATGGCACCAACCCCACTGACCAGATTCGTAGAATTTCCCTTAATTGAACGGTTTAATCCAACAACGTTTCAAGACGAAACCTATGAAACGATTACTGAGAGCGACTATCACGCAGACTACCCAGCTATCTCCAAAGCAGAACAAATTTATATTGAAGCAAAAAACGCCTACGAGATTGAACTAAATCGGGCCAAGGCTCTCTCGCTACTAGAAATAGCCACACAGACCGACCCAGATGCTGTGGCTTACAAGTACATGACAGGTCTCATGGCTATTAAAGTCCGGGACTATACGAAAGCGCAGAATTATCTACTTCGATGTCAGGAGATAGCCACAGGCCATTATAAGCTAGCTTGCCAATACTACCTTGCGAGAACGAGTGCATCTATGGGAGAGACGGATGAAGCCATTCAGGATCTTGAAAGCATACTGACTGAGGCCAATCCCAAAACTGAGGGCCCACTGATACGAGCAACCACTAAAAACTTACAAAAGCTTCGCAGGACTGGAATCCTGAGGCTAAACCCAGACACAATTGGTATTTTCATGCCTGAAGCAGACGTATTAGCCTATTAGCGAATTCACTTTATGAGCGCTACGCCGGACCTTAGTTTACTTTTTTAACACAGACTCTTTTTCCATGTAGAGTTCTACCGCATCACGAAGAACGGTGATGGCAACATCCTTATCGAAGAAGTCTTCCACCACGACCTTTTTGTTCTCAAGGATTTTATAGTCCTCAAAGAACCTTCGTATCTCCTTTATGCGGTGGGGCGGTAAATCGCGAATGGAGCTGTAATGGTTGAACTCTGGATCGTTTGCGTGCACAGCAATAATTTTATCATCGGCCTCTCCCTGATCTAGCATACGCATAACCCCAATAGGCTTGGCCATGGCAAGACTCAGCGGCACAAAGGACTCTTGACCTAACACAAGAACATCCAATGGATCCTTATCATCGCAGTAAGTTCTCGGGATAAAACCATAGTTTGCAGGATAATGAACACTGGAATAGAGAATTCTATCCACTTTAATGAGTCCAGTCGTCTTATCGAGCTCATATTTAACTTTTGAACCTTTTGGCACTTCAATAATTGCAGGGAAATACTCCGCATACCTCGTTCCAATATCAACATCGTGCCATGGATTAGACTTTGTTCCGCTCATGTGTTCTCCCTCTAAATGTGACTATCGACGGCCGTTTCTACCCAACTTAGACCACACTGCTTTGGTGACTCCAACAAAACCGCCATCTGTACCCACCGAAACCTCATTGTTAGCACCCGGTTGCCACTCTATATTTCGATCACCACCGCCTGGTAGTTTTCTTAGACATTTCCAGGCTAGTGTGCGACCGGGACTAATGCCGTCGATAATACCTGACCACACACCCCTGGCATATTGTACTGCATGCAGCGGCAGTGCTTTTTCTGTATTCCATCCACCGAGTTTGGGATCATCGCCGACAATAAACATACCGTGGCCTCGGGGGCTATCACGCCCTTCATCACACACAAAGTGCAAGGCTGCAACGCGAGGTGAACCCTCCTGCCAATCAATCTGTATGACTTGAGTCATTCTAACGTCATCCCTAGGCGCTCTGATGATAACACCCGTTTCGGCATGTGCTTTAAAACAGGGTGCTTGCGGATCATGAGAATCAGATCCCTCAGCTCCGTTACATTCAGGGATTGGCTGACCTTTTAGCCGAACTCCTCTGACCATCCAGCCAGGCGACCATACCCGAACCGTCCACGCACGCTGACTATCACCCCCATCAAACTGGCCCACAGCTCCGCTAATCTGGATGTCGGTTCGCATGGATTCGGTCTTTTGACTAAGTGGGGTTACACGAACGTTATTGTTTTCGAATTGCCGAGAATACCCGTCGTCTTCCGTCATCTCAAAGCTATGGGTTAAGCTTGACTCATCGACAAATACGTCCAGTAACATCGTTTTAGACATATTCCCCACATTTTGCTGGCCAAGTCCTCTTTGATTAAACGATCCTGCAAATCGAGGAACAATCGCCCCCGCTCGCGCAAATACAGGCAACCTAAAGATACCGTCTCTATACACAGGGAAACCTCGAATCCATTCACCGCTTGAATTCTGATGGGTACCCTTCAAAAAGTCATACCAAACGCCGCCCGGCAAGTAGATATCGGCCTCATATCCTAAGGACTTCGCAGCCCCCGAGACCATGAGATCGCCCAAAAGCCTTTGGCCACCAATCTTTCTAGCAATAAGATCTTCTGGAAATCCCATGGCCATTGGCTCCATCAACGGCTGTCCCGTACGCCAAGCTTGATGGGCTAAAGAATAATAATAGGGAATCAAACTGTAGCGCGTTAAAAGGTTCACGCGATTAGACTCAACATGGCCAATACGATTAGGTGCCGTCTCGCGATCATTATCTAGATTTAAGACGTGGCTTCTAACAGGAACATCAAACCATGTAGCGTTAGCAAACCATTGCGTGAAGTTTTCCTGCGTTTCTGAATTTGAAAGAGGTCGGCC
>JBEIGW010000082.1:0-10119 GCA_040381655.1 Deltaproteobacteria bacterium | reverse complement strand
TGGTGACCGTAGTGGACGCCTGCTTCGAGCAGGTCTTTCATGTTGACTGTAACTCCCATTGATTCTCCTCTTTCTTTAGAAGGTTGACCTTCAGCCGTCCCTCGAGCAACTCACAAAATTGGAGTGCCACCTTCTTGTTCACGCTCTGCGTCGCTGACTCATGTGCGAGTTAAGTCACATGGATTGACGATGCAGTGCAGACGACCTGTTTTTTTGACAATGGAGTCGACCACCGACCCTATGCCTTGTCTCTTATTCAGAGAGTCGGCAAAGATAGTCATTTAAGGTGGTTATGACAAGTGTAATTATGCGCGTTGCAGCGATTTTATAGGGTCATTTTACCGACTGGACAAAAATGGAGATCCCCCCCGTAGCTGAATCTCGCTTAATGGTTCCCGTAATGGATAGACCGGAGGACTTTCGAGATAGGACATCCAAGAATGCTTCTTTGAAGAATACGGCCGTTACGGATCCTTGGGGACCACTCATGGAAATTTTACACTTGAGCTCACATGCACTTAACGCGCTAATATTAAAGCGGTAACCAGTCAGGGTCACCAACGCTCCATCCGTGAACTTTGTCGCTGCAGGAGAAGGTTTGGAGACAACAGGAAGGGTCTCTGCGGCTGGCTTTGGAGTTGGAGACACTCGTCTTGGAGACCTCTCCACCTTGGGCTGTCTCACTCGTGAGTTTTGGCGTTTACGATTTGGATGGACGGCCTGACCGGGCCCATAACTGTCGGTGCCGCCCGGATCACTGAGTCCAGCCGTGCTTCGACGAGAATCATAGTCGAGGCCGACCTCGCTCGAGTCCGGATTACGTGTAAACTCGTCCTGATCACCGAGAATGGAGCGATAAATCTCACTTCCTTTTCCTGATAATTCTTCACGGCGGTGGCGCCACAAGACCGCTGCGACTATAACCATGAGACCGATGATAAAGGCCGAGATAAGCCATCGCGTGGAGGCGTCTAAGACTCCAGCCGCAGCTCGCGCCTCACCAACAAATGCAATCCCACTCGGAGCGGCTTTCTCGTAAAACACTGCAAAATGGGCGATGGATATCCTCTTCGTGGTGCCGGCCTTTTGAACAAATGTTTGGGCGGGTATTTTTCTCGCATACCACAAGGTAAGGACCTCTCTTGAGGTGAACGGACCTTGGGAGTTTTGCCCCGGAATCCATAAAAGATACCGGCGAACCACTCCACCTTTACTCGGCGCATTTTGTGGCGACGCCGTTGCAGGCGACGATTGTGATGCAGGCCTCGATGCAGCGGACGTCAAAGTCGGAGCAGCGAGAGCCTCAAAGGCCCGTGGTGGCCTAAATTCTGTATTTGCAGGAGAATGACCTGAAGCCGTGAAGACCTGCTGCGGATCTTGATTTGACGGCTTCCCCTTCAACGCAAGATTGTCTTGAGTCGCCGGTGCAGCAACGATAAGACGGCTTTCCGTTTTTTGGGACGATTCTGAAAAGTGTTGAGTAGATTTCCCGACTGTATTGATGAAAATATCGTCCACGTCCACGAGGGGACGCTTTCGCGCACTTCCCTCTAATGAGACCAAATCAAACGCATCGATGCGTCCAGCCCGCAGCTGACTGCGAACCTCTTCGGCTGTCCAAGGTCCAAAAACCTCAACTCCAGAATGTACTAGCCACCTCTGGCTCATACGCCCCACCATTAAAAAACGCACTAATTCTAGATGGATATCGGAAGTTCCCAACAAGAGTCCACCAAGGGGCGAATGGGCGTTGAGCTAACCTTCAATAATTATTGGATTTTCAACTGTTACCAGCAGATTGACCAAGCACAAAACAGGTATGGACAAGCCTTAGTCAGCCGTGTAAACGAGCAGCCGATAACTGTTTTAACTTAGAGTGAGCAACGATCACATCATGCGCCTAAAAATTAGTCTATTAAAATCTCCGCACCTGATTTCTATCAGTTCATCTGACCAATGGTTAAAGGGTATTGCAACCAACATCTCTCAAGACAATCAAACCGAAGCAAACATCTCGGGAGAGCTCACATTAAAAACAGACACAGCTGGTTTCATTCATGCCTCGGGCCATGTGACAGCCAGTGCTAAGCTTTCATGTGACCGCTGCGGCCAGGATGTTAGCGCCCCCCTTTCCTGCGAGGTTAAAGCCTCGTTTCGACCGCCCTACTCAGGCCAACCACCCAAAGAGACGACGTTAAGCCTCGAGGATCTTGACGTTTACTTCATTGAAAATGGCGAGATTGATTTAGAAGCACTTGTTAACGATGCGCTTCAGTGCGCCATTCCGTCCCACATCCTATGCGAGGACCTTGGTGGTAAATCCTGCGCAGGCCTGACGGAGGAACCCTCAGATAACGTAAACGCCGAATCTAGCTGGAGTCATTCGCCCTTTGCAGGGCTAAAATCTTTTAAATAACCCCTGTTACTTGCAAAGATTTATGTTGACCCAAGCCTCTGAATCCACTAAATCCTAATGCCCTGACCTGTGCTCAGGTCGATTTTGTCAGTCAAGGAGTGCTTTCGATGGCAGTGCCAAAGTTTAGAACCTCAAAGTCAAAGCGCGATATGCGTCGTGCCCATCATTTTTTAACTGCACCAGGATCTTCCGTTTGTAAGAACTGCGGTGCTGTTTACCGTCCACACTCTGTCTGCGCTAGCTGCGGAAGCTACAAAGGCAAAGTCGTTATGACGCCGAAATCTAAAACTGCTTGGCAAGGCGAAGACTTCACTAAATAAGTAATCGGCGCTTTCAAAAAAACCACCCGGTGTGCTGCTGTAGCACCTCGGTGGTTTTTTTGTTTTAGAACAATGACAGCTAGTTCAAGGCTTGCCTTAAAAATCTTGCACAAAACGATTAAGGACGGACTGCAAACCGTGCCGTGACCTCGACGGACACATCCTCGGCCTTGGCCTGAACCGAAGGAGTGGGTACATCTGCGTCGCCCTCTAGCCCTAAAGCCGCCATAGCCCTTACTCCCCGGGAGCCGCCTGGGCCACCTTGACCAAGAGCCCTACTACCGTATCCCATGTTCTCAGTCACTTGTAATAGCGCCCCGACCTTGACGCCGCCACCTGCCGCAAGGCGGGCCGCCTTAGCAACTGCATTCTGCGTAGCTGTCTCGAGACAAGACTCACGCTCGGCTTTAATCTTTTCAGGTGACACAAACGTCCCGAGGTTGCCGACGCGCTCGGCGCCAGCGCTGCTTGCAGTCCCTATGATCTCGCCCAGCCTGGTAATATCTGAAGTTTCAAAGCGAGTCGCCATGGTTGCTCGAAACCCCTTCTTGATCCACTTGTCGCTCTTATACTCTCGCTCTTCCTCAACTGAATAGGCTTCAGTTTCAGGGGCAAAATCAGGCAAGTTTAGCGCCTTGACGGCTTCTTTAACTTTTTCATGGGCTTCAATCACTTTCGTCGAGGCTTCTTTTGGTGTTGAATACACGGCCGTGGATACGACCGTGACGGCACCGCGATCCTGAAGAACCTTGCGCAGACATTGGCCGCCGACAAAAATGCCAGATGAATCGGAGGACGCTACCGCTGGCGCAGGTGCGTTTAATTGCCTATTGCAAGCACTCGCGCAGATTAAAGTAGACAGCAGTGCTCCGGTTCCAATTATTTTACTCATTTCGCGTCGTCTCCGTTTTTGTAAAAAATGATTACGTCTATTTCCATCTTCAAATACTGCCGCCTAATTTGCTGCGGGCAAAATCGGAGGCATCGGGCACCCGAGAGAGTCTGAGATGACGCGGATCAGCTCGAGTTCGATGATCGTCGTTTTTCGATCATGACTGATGCAAGTACAAAAGCCCCGCAGCATTCTTTGAGCCTCTGAAAATCCTGCTTTACCAAGAACGTCAAGGGACGCATCAAGATTCTTCGGACTGCATTCACTAACAGAGCGCAGAGGTAACCGACGACCATTCATCTCGTAGGCATCCCATCCGGCGCGGTAACAATCAGCTGCGTGATCCCCTCCAAAATGAGCGAGAGCTGAGAGAATGTCGGCAAAAGCACTCCGGACACTTTCTTTAGTGAGTCGTGGAGACGGGGTGTTTGGTCTCACTGCAAGGATGCGCCCTGTGATATAGCGCTGTAAGGCGAACTCGAAGATATTCCAGCCAGAGTCCGCCTCAATCAGATCGTTGACCAGCTTTGTGAAACTGGATTTTTGCTGACTAGAAAGTTGCCCGACCGCAGGCGATGCAAGACAGACGAGTGGCAGTCGAGCCTCAGGCTTCAGACTTTTAAGTTTTGGTAGGAGCAAGATCACGCCGTCAATTAATCCTTGCGGACCGGCACTTTGAATCATTTGTTTTTGCTTTTCTAAAACGTCCTCAGCCGAATGAGTCATTAGAAGACCACAAATGACCGCCATGGCTCCCATCGGATCTCTCGCTTCATCTTGTAAGTCTTCATCAATTTCAGAAAGTATTCGATTAGCTTGTTGTACGTGCTCTTCAGCCGGATTTCCAACATGACTCAAGGCATCCGTTGGTTTTTTTGAGAAACTCCCAGCTGCATCCTTGGCGATTTTATGCGCCGAAGCTCCACTCGTTTCACCGCCACCAAAAGCCACGGCAGACGATACTAAACGACCTGTAGATCCAGCTCCGGCCAGCTTAAACAACCGACGATCTACCACGTCAGCTTCGGTATACTCGACCTTCTTTGTAGTCTCGAATCTACCCGTAAATTTACTGTCAATTCGGCGAATACGCTCATCCAAGGGTGGATGAGTTGCGAACCAATCCCTGCCAAGACCTTCCGCAAAAAACATGTGACATGCTTCTTTAGCGCGGACAGTTTCTACGGTTGATCTGTCCATCCAACCGCCAATGCGTTTCAGAGCATTAGCAATCGCACCAGGGTTTCTTGTAAACTGCACAGCCGATGCGTCCGCCAAAAACTCGCGCTGCCTAGATACCGCGGCCTGTATTAATCTTGCAAATAATACACCGATATATCCAATCACCATTAACAACACACCCATTGCAAGAATCATCAACATCGCTTGACCAGAGCCCTTGGACCTCCTGCTTGAGCGGCCACCAAGATTACTGATCAGCTCGTAACCAATCATGGCTAGGAGCATGATGCCATGCAAAAGGCCCATCATACGAAGGTTCATCCGCATATCACCGTTTAAGATATGACTAAACTCGTGGGCAACGACCGCCTGCAGTTCGTCCCTCTTCAAGGCTTCCACACATCCCCTTGTCACACCGATGACAGCATTTTGGGGAGTCGTACCAGCAGCAAAGGCGTTGATACCACCCTCATCGGCCAAAAGATAAACTTCCGGTACGGGAGTGCCGGATGCAATGGCCATTTCCTCCACAACGTTCAAGAGAACTCGTTCCCGCAAATTTCTGGTATTTGGCGGTATCTTCTGACCTCCAAGCTGTTCGGCGACAACTGCTCCGTTGTCCGAAAGTCGAAGGATTTCATAGACACTTCCAGCGGCGATGATGACCACGACGACGCCGGCAACACTGAAGAAAATACTGGGATCCCAGGTCAGGAAAGAAAAAGACTGGCCTTTATCCGTTACCGAAAGCGACAAAACTGCCATAAACGCCAGATAGACCGCAACTATAATTGCGATCACTGCTGCGACAAAGTACGCAATAAGCCACTTGGTGTTGCGCCGCGCGATATCTTGATGAGCAAAAAAATTCACAGCTAACTCACGATGTGATTGCTGACTACTTTAAAAACTGACTTTTACAGGCTCACGCTGCGAAGCTTCACTGAGCTCGAATAATGCGGCCGTCTGAAATCGCCACATTCCAGCGATGATGTTATTGGGGAACACCTCAGTCGACGTATTGTACTCGGTCACAGCATCATTAAATGCCTGACGAGCAAAGGAAATCTTATTTTCCGTACTCGTTAATTCTTCTTGAAGGGATAGCATATTGCTATTGGCTTTGAGGTCGGGATAGGCCTCGGTTAACCCCAAGAATCGATTGACTGACCCAGCAAGGGCGAGCTCTGCGGTCGACAAACCCTGCATAGCTGAGGCCTCGCCTGGATCTGAAGCTGCTCGTTGGGATGCCGCAAGTGCTGTGTTTCGCGCCTTAATCACAGCCTCAAGAGTTTCTTTTTCATGTTTCATGTAACCTTTGGCCGTCTCAACCAAATTCGGGATCAAATCGTAGCGCCTCTTAAGCTGGACGTCGATTTGCGAAAACGCATTTTTGAAACGGTTTCGAAGAGTGACTAGATTGTTATAAATGCCAACGACATAGAACGTGAGAAGTAATATCACGCCAACTGCAATCAAGAGCCCCATAACACCACCGCTCAACATAAGACTTTATCTCCTAAAATTCAGGGCAAATTAGGCCCAATCATCTTAGCCAATATGATACCCGTCATATCAGAATTTATCAAATTACTGCCACAGCCATGGACGTGAGTAAATTACCGATCTAAAAAACCTTTTTATACCGGTGACAGTACGGCGTCTCACCGCGGCGCTCGTAGTAGTCTCGGTGATACTCCTCGCCGGGCCAAAACGTTTCGGCCGCACGCAATTTGGTGGCAACCTCAAAACCTTTTGACGTGAGTACTTTAAGCAACTCCTCGGCCACCTGTTTTTCTTGCTCACTGCCGTAAAAGAGAACTGACAGATACTGCGAACCGCGGTCTGGACCCTGGCCATCAGCTTGCGTGAAGTCGTGCGTTTCAAAAAAAACTTTAGCTAGAGTTTGAAAGTCGACAACTTTTGGATCATAGATCACCTGCACGCACTCCACGTGCCCGGTTTTTCCAGAACAGACCGCCTCATAGGTGGGGTTTTGAGTTTGACCACCAGAATATCCAACCATCGTCTTGATGACGCCCGGCAAGCGGGCCAGAAAATATTCAGTCCCCCAAAAACAACCACTGGCGAACACCGCCTGTCGGTAATCAGCCGACTCTTTAGGTACAAATTTAACACTGACACTGTTGACACAGTGACGCGTGTTTTTTGCCGTGTACTGCTCGCCGTGAAAAACATGCCCCAGATGACCTTTGCAGCCACTGCAGGTGATCTCGGTTCTTCGCCCATCGGCGTCCGGAGTCCTCGTCACGGCCCCTGGGATCTCTTGATCGAAACTCGGCCAACCACATCCGGAATCAAATTTGTCACCACTTCGGTACAAGGGGACTCCGCATTGTTTACAGTGATAGGTCCCTTCTTGTTTGAAATGAGTGTAGAGGCCAGTGTTGGGTCGCTCGGTGCCCTTGTCGATCAATACATACTTTTCAAATTCAGTTAGTTTTTTGGGATCACTTTGACTCATTTGCTCACCCCAGGGTTTGATTTTCTCTCTCGACCCCTGAGAGTACCGCACTTCCCGTCGAAAGCTAAACATTTTTATCGCGCAATACCCTAAAATCTAAGGCTAAATAAGGACTCCCAGGGCACTTGGGCCGGCATGGCTCTAGGGAGGGATGTTGTGATAGAATAAAAGGGTCTTTCTCTTTTAAACTTGGGAGTTAACCTCATGCAACGCACCCTGACGATGATCTTATCGACCGCTTTTATTTTAAACTTCACGTCTTGTAAAACGACTGAGAAGCCCGAGGCCAGCCTATCAGCGGCGCAGAACCAACCGGGCTCTGGTGAGGAGGTTTTTGGCTGCTATAAAGTCAAAAGCATCGATTCGGCATCCACCCAACCGATGGTTGCTAATCTTCGGGCAAAGGCTTCGAAACTTTGCATAAACAAAAAACCTGTGACCTTAAGCATCTCTGATTCAAGTAACAAAGAACTACTAAATTGGAAGTTTACGGGTCTTGAGCCGATGAACTGTCCAAGCTGCTACAACTTTAAAGGCGGCAACGAGTACGCCGCAAATATCACACGCACGATCGTTCCAACGATCTTTAACGTGTCACTCGATACCCGTGGATTTGGCGGTAACGTTCGCCTAACCCTGGAACAAATCATGGCCACTGCAGGAGCCAGCGGGGCAGAATCTAGCCAATTCAACAGCATCAAATGTGGCGATCACTGGCGAAGAGTTTACGGCGAGACGGCAACTAGCTCAAAACCAGCCGCTATTACGCTATCCGGTGACTCAATACAGACCACCGTAGTTATTCCTGCAAAAGTTTCTCGTAAAAGTGGTGAGATCTTGTTTGAGGCGACCGATCGTTCAGGCGCTATGCTACGAATCATTACCGAATCAGGAAAATTCTACGGAGCTTTCCGCGATTCAAAAACCAACGATGAGTCTGACCTTGGTCAGTGCTATGCGGACGTGGTTGAGCCGGGCCCGTTAAACTAAATCCAGCCACCACGCTTTAGCGTTTAGCCTCGGATACCCATACCAGAGTCAGCAGCGTTACTGCTGCTACCAAGCCAGGAATAATATGCAATGGCCCAAGTATCCCTTGGGTCCCCCAAAACCAAGCCGCCATGGCGGCGGCTTGCGGCCCACATTCGATCAATATCCCCAACTGGCAGAGGAATTACCTCTGGTGCACGGTCTTTTTCCAAGCTAGCTAACCCACCATAATCTAAAGATAAATATAGCTTTGGAGCATCATTGCCCCAGATCCGCTAAATCCATCATAAACTACGATTGCACAAAAGTAGGGCGCATGATATCCCGCGCTCTTGAGTTATTTTTTCCACGGAGTAGCCAACCATGAAGTCATTTTTAACCGCACTCTTCTTTGTGATGTTCTTCTCCTCTGGTGTTTACGCTCAAACCAGCGACACTAATACAGTGATCCAGATCGCCCGAGGAGATAAGCTTTCTTTGAAAGAAGATCTTTTCCTTCCAGCCAATACCGATCATATAAGTTTTGGGGTGGTTAGGGACTCCGGTTACCTCGCAACAGGCTGTGCACTGATCCTAAAGCCATCACAAAATGCTCGAAAAATTCCACAGCAAAGTGAATTGGTTTTCTCTGGAGAAAATAAACAAGACGTAACTAAAGATGAATTTCGCCACACCAACTACAGATACAGGGCCATGGTATTGAACTCTCAGTCCATCGACTCGCTTGAATGTTACGGCACTAGCTTTAATGTTTACGGCGTTAAATCTCTCTATATCTCCGGGATGAAAGAAAATCTCAAGGAGACGTTCGACTTCATCCCAACTGAGCCAGAGATTACAAACTAATTAAGCTTTCTTTGCTGAGTCATCAGATTTTTTCTGATTTGGTAACTCACAGTAAGGGCTATCCGCACACGCATATATATCAGCACTGCGGCGAGGCAGATAAGGTCTGACTCGAACAAACAATTGGTAGCCAATATTTAGAAAAAATCTCATGAGGCCAAATCGAGCAATCCTCGCGAGAACCCAGTAACCTGGAAGTGTTGTCCAGATCGCAATGAATGCGTCGACTTCAGTTGCAAGCGTACCATCAGCTCGCTTGACGTGCATGACGCGGTGCACCGCTTTAGGATCGACTCCGTGAGCGCCCGCGTCAAACCCAGGAGCACAGATATCGACGAAATTAATGAGATCAGCTCCGCGAGATCTTCGGTAGTGATCAATCTCCCGAGAGCAGAGAACGCAAAGTCCGTCATAGTAGACTGTTACTTTTGCACTATTCATGAATGACCCTCTTCTCCGACCGATCGACGAAACCTGCTCAATTCTGCTCCTTTTGAGCGCGAACTGCAAGACCGGTCGACTCTTTGGCGAGCTTTGTTAATGATCTTGGAAGCATTTTTTGAATGGATGTTTCCAGGGCGTCCGTAGCAGGCCTTTTCAGCTGCTCCCTTCGATACATCAACCCAATATCTCTAGCCGGCATGGGCTCCTCAAACGAGACCACATTAACATCCTCCTCCTCACCAATGGCAAGATGTGGAATCAACGTATAACCAACTCCTTGACGTACTAACTGCTTTAACGTTTCAACCGAGCCACTTTCAAATCGAACGTTAGAGAGCGCAGGTTTTCGACCTTTGATCTGACATGCCTGCAAAATCTGACCACGAAGGCAGTGTCCCTCTTCGAGTAGCCAAAGATCTTTACCGTCAATATCACTTGCAGTTACCTTCTTAAATTTTGCAAGATGATGGGATTTATTCGCATAGAGATAAAATGGCTCGCGGTATAGAAACTTGGTCGAAAAATTTATCCCTTCTACGGGAAT
>JBEIGW010000081.1:0-10182 GCA_040381655.1 Deltaproteobacteria bacterium | reverse complement strand
CCTTGGGAGTAGCTCAAATAGACGATCGTCTTCGATGCCTTGTCTATATTGATCTTGCTGATAGCTATATTTGGCGCAATATCAGTTTGCCAAAAGCTGTCGAATACCTGAAGCTGGCTATCGACATCTCCGCCAATACCGGTATACATGAGCGTCGCGCAATGTTGGTAATGGGGCATGCGTTACTGCGACAAGGGCAGGCGCGTCAGGCGCAAATTTATCTGGACCAGGTCAAAGAAATGTCGGGGCAATTTGAAGTTCAGTACCTCCTTGGACTTGTGGAATATCGAAATGGGCATGCGAGCAAAGCTAACGAAATTTGGAAACCTCTGCTTAAATTTAAGACAGAACAAATGCGTGATTATAGAATCAAGCAGGAAATTCTGAGATATTACTTTGAAAAGGCGCCATACTCGCCGCGTGATCTTTCAAAAGCAAATTGACCAGCCAGTCAAAAAAGCGTTGACACCAGTTCACATGTGTGGAAAAACCTTTGTCGAGCATATCGGTAAATATTTCGGTTCAAAATCTTTGCCCTAGAGAGCGAGATGATCGCTAACTTGGAAGCGGCCGGCTGGTTTTTTGCGGCTTCTAGATTTTGGACGGTTCATCGGTGCTCATTTCGAATGGTGATGGGCTGTGTGACAACTGTTTCAAAATCGATGCTCCAATGGATGGAGCTGGCCTGGAGAGGGAGGATTCTCAAGTGAAAACTACCGTTAGCAAGGCGAAATTCAAAGCTCAAGCTGTATTCTCATCGGACTTTACCCACAAATGCAGCTCATGTGATGAAAGTGTCAAAAGTGTAAAACGAGAGTTTAGTGACCAAGCCTGGGCCGCGTTAGTGTCGTGGCGGGAATTGAGCCCCAAGGCCGTAGATTGTCCTTTGTGTAATGACTGTTATTTCAACTTCCGAGACGTCCTAATTGAAAGGGCCGACGAGATTAGGTTAATGAGTGGAAATATCGCGGCAAATGCCAAGGTCAGCCCTGGTCGTGGTCTTGCTAACAAGGTCGCCCGCGCTTAGGATTTTTCAGCTTTAGACGCCTTCAATATTGGTAATTTTAAAAAAAAAATCAGTCAACCCGTGTCCCCTCCCATAGGTGGACACGGGTTTTTTTTTCCCACTCTTGACGATAATTAGGCATTTTGTACCTGCATTAAGGGTATCGCTCGCCTCGCCGATGATTCGACATAACTAAGCTGCCCAAATCATCGGAGCAGCCTGCGAATCGGAGGAGTAGGTCGTATGTCATCAGAAATTCAACGCCTTTTGGAGTCTCAGTCCCTCAAAATCGACCTCACTGGAGCAGGGCTATCGCCTGAGTATGTTCTGGTCCTGAATCATCTGTGGAATCAGCGATTTGAGGCTGCGGCTGATCACGCATCATCCATCCTTGTATCTGATGAAGAACATCCTGCGCTTCTTCGCATCTATCGTGCTTGGATAGAGGCACTGTCTGAACTTGATGATGTGGACTCACTAGAGGCAGTTGGTCATCACTTGCTTGCTCTCGGGCGGGTCAAAACTGAAATCAGACCGGCACTGACGGCCTTACGCGGAGTGATTCATTTATATTTGGATCAAGCACCTGCTGCGAGACTTATATTTAGGGCGTTGCAAGGTTTTGAACCGAACCCTTACTGCCTTGAGTTTGAGCACATGTGCGCGCGTCGTGGAATGCCAGGAGCTCGTGGCAACGCGTTAGCGCTTTCAGCAGGAGGTCTCAATGATTGGCTACACTGGAATACATTGATTGCAGACCTAGCAGCTTTTGGCCCCCATGAAGAACTATTAAATGTATTGAGCTATGTGGGTCGAGCATTCCCAGGTTCTCCAAGTGCAGACGTCGTAAATATGCATCGTGCAGTTGATACTGGCCACTGGCCTGGTGCCCTTGCCGCGGCTTCCAGACTTCATGCAAATTTTCCTGAACATAGTGATTATGGCTTCATGAAAGCTCTCAGTGCGTTTCGTAACGGCGACCATGATCTAGCGCTAGCTACACTGCGCGGTCTTGGTGATTATGCTAATGAAGTTGATCCTGATGTGCTGCACTTATTCGGAGAGATCATAGCACTAAAAGCAATCGAGACGGATAATGAGACACTTGCGGGGCAAGCTATTTCAAAACTTGAACGAGCGGCCCGAATATACCGCAGGCAAGGTAAGGCCATTGATTCAGCACTTGCTCTGATTCAACGACTAGAAAAACAAATCAGTCCTAAAGCTCCGACGCAATCTTCTGATGAGGCCTTTCGTGCACCGCGGAGCTGGATGGTCATGCTAACTCCCGAGCAGTATGCATCACTTGCCACGAGTGGGGATCAGGATGTGGGTGTGTTACATCGTCCAATGGGGCGAGAAGCGATGCCTGGTGATATTGTCCTCTTTGTGAGTAAATCTGCGCATGTTGCTAAACAGCCAGCAAAAGCGGCACAAGAATGGCGCATTGTGGCTGTTTACCGTGTCACAACTAGACCATTCTGGCATCCAACTGATCGTTGGCATAACGGACTTGAGTTGGTCGATCGTCCTGACGCGGCCATCCCAATCGATGCAAGACAAGTGGCGAGTGATTGGAACGTCAGAGGCAAGAAATATAGCCTTCCGCGTGGGCATCATGCCAGATACGGCGTATTTGAACTCGATGAAAGCGCGATGGATATTGTAGTGTCAGCTGTCAAGCGTCGTAGTGAAGGTGTGTCTCATGAGCAAGACCGTCGAAACTCTGGGGCCGTCAAGAAAGACTCGGTTTGATCAAAGATTCTTAAGAGCATGCACGAAAAACGCGAGGTTTTAAAATGAAGGTTCGTGGTTGGGTAATTTTATGGAGTTTTTTCGTTGCAAGTAATTTCACTTGGCCCGTGTATGCGACGGAAGATGCAGAGGAGACGGTGTCAAGTTCCGCTGAGGGCGAGCCACAATCACAGGAGCCAGCAGTTGTAGCGCCTTTAAACGATGCGGTAACGACAGATGAATCGACAGGATCTGACGAGAATAGCGCTGAGCCCCTACAATCCGATACCAAGCCCAAAGCAGTAAAGAAAAGCAATTCAGTCACGCCTCCGAAGAAGATCACTGATGAACCTGCGGCATCTATGACCGCTGTTGAATCTCCACAGCCAGTTCAAATTCCACCTGGGTCAGAGGTCAGTCAAGGCGAGAAAATTTCTATTGATGGTAAAGGCTTCACGATTCAGCCGCCTGTTGGTTGGATCGTTCAGAGAGATCATCCGCGCCTCAGTTTGATGATCATGGCTCCGGTAGCGGCAAATCAGTATCCGCCAAATATCAGTGTTGTTCGATTTTCAGGGCCAATGCTCATCGGGGCTGACTCGGCTGAAAAATTTGGAGATAAAATCGTAAAGGGTTTCACTCAGGCTTCATCGACCCTACAAGGGTACAGCCTTCGAAGTAACGAACCAATCAAACTGGCAGATGGACGGGATGCGTTACTCTTTTATACCGAGTATCAAGACGGTGAGCGCAAAATGATGCAGGCACATGTTTTGGCATCAAGTAAAACGAACCATTATTTACTGACGTATACCGATATTGCGGACAATTTTGTGTCCGGAAGTGAAAGTTCGTCCTCGCAAGTGTTCACAAATGCTTGGACGTCCATGGTGTCGCTTGAATTGGACTCGGGTAGTCCAGAACCCGCTAAAACCGTGACAATCGCGCTTGCGGCTCTAGCTGGGATCATTGTTGTGTGGTTTACAGTAGCATTCATTCGAAATCGACGCGCGGCAGACCAGTACAGGCAGTTCTCTGATATGGGACAGAGAACAAAAGATGATGGAGATTTTATGTCATCGGTAGGCGATGTGCGTCTTGGTGATGACAAGAGTCTAGAGCCGACACTCATGACCAGCCCTCAAAGCGATGACCCAGCGTTGATTTCTAATACGCCAAACTCTGACCCCGTTTCTGAGACGGGGGGACGTGGGAAGAAACTCAAACTAGGAAAGCGTAATCCAGGTGCCTCCTATTTTGAAAGCGTTGAAGATTTTGAATTCAAGGCGACAGCAGTATCGTCCATTGAATTCAGTAAGGATAAATTTAAACGAGGAGCCTAAAGTTAGGGCCTCTGAAAATACCATCCTCTGTGACAATAGCGCTTATCAGCTGAGCTGGAGTCATATCGAACGATGGGTTCCAAACCGTCGCCTGTGTTGGGGCGATTGCGGAGCCATTGACTTCCCTTAGCTCGTTTGGAGGTCTCTCTTCGACGGGTATTTGCGCTCCGCTAGTAATGTTTGCGTCAATTGTAGATTTTGGGGCAGCCACGACGAACGGGATGTTATGATGCTTACAGAGAACGCCTAGATTATATGTTCCGATTTTGTTGGCCGTATCCCCGTTCACTGCGATACGGTCGGCACCAACCACGACAAGGTCCACTTGCTTACGTTGCATGGCATAGGCTGCCATATTATCACTGATCAATGTATACGGTATGCCATCGTGCCCCAGCTCAAATGCAGTTAGCCTCGACCCTTGAAGGTAGGGCCTTGTTTCATCAACCCAAACGTTTTTCACCAATCCACGCGCGTGCAACGACCGGATGATACCGAGGGCCGTCCCATATCCCGCGGTGGCAAGGCTGCCTGTATTACAATGCGTGAGGATATTTATGGGACGGTTAAACATGGACGCCCCGTGCTCGCCGATTGCTTTACATGTTCTGACATCGTCAGACGTGAGAGCCTGAGCTTTTTTTGTGATTGAATCAGCGACTCGGGCCATGGGCAAATCATGTTTGAATGTTTTTGTGAGAGATGAGACTTCATTGAGTGCATAAAAAAGATTGACTGCGGTGGGCCTGGTTTTTCCCAGGCGGTCAAACGCCATTTGAAAGTTTTTTTGGTAGGCTGACCAGTCCGGTAAATGAGTGTGGTTGATCGCGTCGATCGCCAATCCCCAAGCCGCGGCACATCCGATGGCGGGTGCGCCGCGCACGACCATGTCTTCAATAGCCTTAGCGACGGCTTCCATTGTTCTGCAATTCAGCCATACTTCAACTGACGGCAGTTTTCTTTGGTCTATTAGACAAAGTTGATCATTCTCGAATCGCATTGCTGAAAACATGTGGGCTGCGCCTGTTTGTGGAGGAAAAGATTTTATATGGCCCCGAGTTTAATCCCGAGCTAGAGCTTCTTAAACCTAAGCTTGTGTACGCTCAATGGTAAAGTGAGCAATCAACAGAGTGATGACGCCAAGCATGATTGAAACGTCAGCGATATTAAAAATATTTGTTCCGATCACGTTTGGAATGCCCACCCAAAGGAAGTCGACCACATACCCGTGAATCGCCCGGTCTATGAGATTGCCAGCGCCACCTGCAATGACCAAACCGTAGCAGGCGACCATGTATGGCTTTAGCTCTTTAGACACAATGGTGTAACCAGTTAATCCAGCCAAAAAAAGAATCGGTAAAACCGTCAAAATCCAAAATCGCCAGGTATCACTGAGAGTCGCTCCCATGCTTCCCCAAGCACCGGTATTCTCTGCATAGAGTAGCAAAAGCCAGCCCCCCACATACGACTGGGTCGGCTGACCTTTCAGGGTTGCAATGGCCCAGTCTTTTGTCCACTGGTCGGAGCCAATAATTATTATGAATAAAGGAATGAGCAGACCTAACCTGCGTAGCGTTGTCACGTTCTTGGTCTCACCTTGTCAATATTTTGGGTCTAACGATAAAAGTAGGATGATTTTAGCAAGTTAACTTGGAAAGTGGTATCAAATTACACCTTTGAGACAAAAAAAATCCATAAAAAACGGCTAGATAGCGCAAAAAAGTGGCTATTGGCTAAAGTTTTATGGGAGGTTTCCCGATTTTTATGGGGTATGGCGAGTTGGGGCACAATGCGCCCCGACCCAGGACTAACCTTAGAAGATAATGAAGGAGGAACTAAAATGGGTGACCGTAGTCCAAAAGACAAAATGAAGCAGAAGAAACAGCACGACGTGGATGCGCAAAAGCACCACCAGCAAAAGCAGGATAATATGATGAAAAATCGTAAAGATCAGGGCGCGCCTGGCAACAAGAATGACCCAGTCAAAAAGGCTGGTTAATTCGGCAGATAGTTATCCCTCTTTTACATACTGGCGGGATCTGTGAGATCCCGCCTTTTTATTATGTTTTTTCCGGTTGGTAGGCTGGGGTAGTCGTGATAGGAAGCCTGCTCAGGAATTTGAGAAAAGCCTAACTTTTAGGCAGTGACGTCTGGCTAACCGGGTACTCATGACCAACACGAACGATTCTGTTTCAAAAGAAAAAACTAAGCAGTCCGGTGCAAAGCGTCCAAGACCGGCTTCGCAGAGCCGGGCCGCTCGCTCCTCGGGCAAACAACGCGACAGCCGCAGACGATCTGGCGAGAGACGCCCCATGCAAGCGGGCGGATCCGGTCTTAATCTGGACCCAAAACTAAAATCCATCATCCATGAAACACTCGACCGTTCGGTTTTTATTGTCTTTGACATTGAGACAACCGGTGGGAATCCCGAGCGTAATGGGATTACCGAAATATGTGCATTGAAGGTCAAAGACGGTGAGGTGGTTGATCGTTTTTACAGTTTGATAAACCCCATGATTAGCATTCCGCCCATCGTTCGAAAAATGACTGGCATCACAAATCAAATGGTCGCTGACGCGCCCGTCATTCATGAGGTTTTTCCCGACTTCGCCGAGTTCATTGGAGATAGCATATTGGTCAGTCACAACACCATCGGTGACCTGATTTTCCTTCGCCATTTCTCCAAAGAGACGCTCAACCGGGATTTGTCGAATTTTTTTCTCTGTACGCATTTGCTCGTGGAGAAGCTTTGCCCCGAGGCTCCCGATAAGTCGCTTAAAGGACTGAGCCGCCACTTCAATTTATCAGGCGATCAGTTCCACCGTGCTGAGGCCGACGCGATGCAAACTTGGGAGCTCTTTAAAGTCCTTGCTCGTAAGTTGAAAGAGCGAGCTATTAGCCGCGTTGAACAGGCCATCCGACTCCAAGGTGATCTAGACTCGTCTTTACGGCTAGGTTGGGCAGTTCCGACAGAAAAGTTGAAGGGCTTGCCCCATGGCGCGGGTGTTTTCTATCTCTATGATCACGAGCGTCGACTCTTGCTTCTCAGCGGAGCCACATCGGTTCAAAAAGAGGTCGAAAAGCTACTAAAGTACGACCTAATACCGCGTCAAATTCTTAAACTAGCGCTTCGTAGCTACGACTTACAGGCAAGTCGCACGTCATCCGTCTTTGCCGCGCTGATGGCCGAGTGTGATGGAATGGATAAACATAAGCTTGGCGTTGATCCCAGCATTCTCCACCAAAGGTTGGTCAACACCATAGGGCTCTATGAGGATAGATCTGGGAATTTGCGAATTTCCGTCGGACCGATGGAGGACGGACTTAAACAGGTTTTTGGGCCGGTAAAAGACCGTAAGCGTGCTAGTGACTTTGTCCAGGAGTTGGCTGCAGTTTTGGGTGAGAAAACGACTCGAGATGGGATGCTGGTCGCGTCGGAGCACTCGTCCCTCGTGGTCAGTGCGCTATCAGGCACCCTGCCGGATCTTCTAAGAAAGGTTGAGAAAAATCTTTGGTCTCTTCGTATTTTCTTTTGGCGTAAACGCGCCATTGAAACCCAGAGATCCAGACTAGAGAAGATTCAAAATCTTCTCAATATGGGCGGAGCTGAGCCGGCGCCATGGCAAAATTTAAGCCAGCTACACGGGATTGTTGTCGTGCCAGATGAAGCAACATCAACCTGGGTCGTGCATACCATCGTGGGTGCTAAGCCTTACTCATCACACCAAGTCAGGGGTGATTGGCGTCTTCGATTGGTTCAGGGTGGTTTTGGTAAGCGCATCGTCAGTCGCATGTACAAGGAAATAAAGTCTCCTAAAGAGGCCCCACTGCTGACAAAAATTGATGTGGCACGAATGAATGCAGTTATGTGGTGGATTTATCATGGTAAAGGGCGGGACGGCGGCGCCTTCCTAACTCTCGAAGAGCTCGAGGTGATGCTGAAAGATCGTAAAGCATCCGAGATAGCTATGGCTAGTGAGGAGTCGTGATGGTTCAATTTCGCGTAAAAACACTTTCTGCCGCCGTTGGCTTTTTTTTAATGGGTCACGAAGTTTCAGCGGCTCCAGCTGTGAATGTATCGGTAGAGCCAGTGGCTTTACTTGTGAGGGAGATCTGCGCGGATCAGTGTGATGTATTTTCATTGGTTCCAAAAGGCGCATCTGAGCATTCTTGGCAGCCTGGCCCCAAAGACGTCATTCGTGCCAAGCAAGCTGTCGCGTCCATTGCTATTGGTTTAGAATTTGATGACGTCTGGTTCAAAAACATAGGCGTCATGCCAAAATCCGTTCTAAAGCTAGGTGAACAGCTATCACCCATGACTTGGTGGAGTGATGACATGTCGGGAGAAAACAAGGACGTTGGCCACTCCAAAACGCATGGAAAAAAAGACAATCACAAGTCAAAAAAGCATGAACACGATCACGACCACGATCATGACGGAAAAGATGACCCTCACGTTTGGACCGATGCGGGACGTATGGCGAAGGCGGCGGAACTCATTTCCGCACATTTGGCCATTCATCTTCCATCGGCCGCCGCTGGGTTTAAGGAGCGTTCCAAACTCATTGCGGAACGACTTACAAAATTGCAGCTGGATACGGATACTAGGCGTAAGAACTGGAAAACGAGGCCAGTGGTGATGTTTCATGATACGGCCGGCTACTTTGCAAGACGATTTAATTTACCGGTGTTATCCGTCTCTGCCGGCGCATCGGGCCATAACCACTCGGCGAAAATGATTGCTAACGTGGCACGCCGATTTAAAGAGGTCAGTGTGGCGGCGATCATGGTTGAAAAAGACGATGGTGCCGCGAAAAATCTTGCAAGAGAACTAAAGACGATTGTGAAAGTGGTCGATTTCGCCGCAAGCCGTCCATATCAACGTTGGGATGACTGGTATCTTCACCTCGTTACGGCGTGGGAAGACGTCCTGAAATAAACCCCAATTGGTATCCCAAAAACTATGAGTAAACATTCCCATGATCATGACCCAGCCTCGTTGGTCACGTCTCGCCCAACTGGCAATGTGTTGGGAACTCCGCCGTCGGACGGGAAGCCGCGTGTTCTGGAGTGGAGTCACGTGTCGTTACAGTTTGAAGGTCGACAAGTTCTCAACGATATTGACGTTTGGATGTGTGGCGGTGAGCTGA
Organism: Deltaproteobacteria bacterium; assembly: GCA_040381655.1. Lineage (GTDB taxonomy): Bacteria > Bdellovibrionota_B > Oligoflexia > Oligoflexales > RGVZ01 > CAMDKS01. The sequence goes on along the minus strand of JBEIGW010000081.1, from coordinate 949 downwards.
CTTGCCTTTGCGGCGGTAATGGAGCAGGTAAAACTCAGTTGATCCGTATTGGACTTGGGCTTGTGGCCCCGTCTGTCGGGCAAGTTAAGCTACTCGGTGGTTCTCCAGTCGACAACCGCCGGCGTGTTGGTTACGTGCCGCAGTTAAAGGCATTTAACCGAAATGTGCCGGCTACGGTTGAGGATGTCTTGATTTCCTCTCTGAGAGGGGCTTGGCCGTTATTCCCGCGCCGGGGTGAGCGTGATCGTGCTGCGCACGTCCTCCAACGTGTCGGTGGACTTACGCTGCTGGATAAAGACGTTACTGTTCTGAGTGGTGGCGAGTTGCAGCGTGTCTTTATGGCCAGGGCCTTGTTACAAGATCCGGAAGTTTTGATTTTGGATGAGCCACTGGCGGCCATTGATACGGCTGGCCGTGGCAAGCTTATGGATCTCATGGAGGAGCTTCGAAATAGTGGTGCGGTGAGTATACTCCTGATAACTCACAGTGAAGCAGTCGTTCGTCGTCTTGGAGACCGAGCCATATTTCTTGAAAGAGGCCGATTGGTGGGTTGGGGGCAGGTTGATGAGATGCTATCCATCGAAGACCTTCGAGAGTCAGCTTTTTTTGGACACGATCACGAGTCGGCGATCCATGGCGAGGAGGGATAACGTCTCTATGGACTGGTCAGAGATAGTAGTTAGCCCATTTTCATTTGGATTCATGCGTGACGCCCTCCACATGTCACTTCTGATAGCTGTGATGTGCGGTATGTTGGGCATACTTCTCGTTCCAAGAGGTCTAAGCATGTTGGGTGACGGTCTAGCCCATGCCACCTTAGGTGGTGTTGGCGGGGGCTTGTTACTAGGCATGGCGCCCGAGAATGCTTTGTGGGCGGCCATGCCATTTGCCATTTTGCTGGCGATAGGTATCGCTTGGCTTGGTAGAAAAGCCAAGTTACAGGGTGATG
>JBEIGW010000080.1:0-10229 GCA_040381655.1 Deltaproteobacteria bacterium | reverse complement strand
TGTAACGTTTCCCCAAAACGCTTTAAACAAGGGGCGGACAACAAAATCCTGTGTATCTTTGAATAAAATAGCCTTCGCAATCGCTTGTTTAAAAAATTTCGAGTCAGGGAGAAATTGAGATTGTTCATCTCCACTATTGTTTATTCTCTCCATAAATTTTTCGAAATTCTTTTGAGATCCAAAGCTGACAATATCAGGTTTTTGATCCCAGGCATTGAGATATTTGGCTAGGTCTGTTTTGGTAATTTTTCTTTTTGACGGGATGGATTCCTTAATTTGTTTTAGACGCGCAGGCGTTGTACCCTCCCGTGTGAGCATCACGTTATAACTACCAGCAGCGCGTTCATAAAACCATCTTCCTACACCATCCGGGCAGTAGATAGTGGATGATAGTTTCTCCAATTCAACATGAAATGGCTTATTGGCTGAAAGGTCTGAGAGCTTAACTGAATTTTGGCTGTTTGAATACCGCGAAACATCAGAAATGAGGTTCTCCTCTGTCTGGGCATCCATTCCTCGTAAAACAATAATCTTTGCTAAGACTCTGATACGGCTCAAATCTGTGTAAGGGCTCTTCTTTTTCGTGAAATAGATCGATGCTGTTGTTTGACCGCCATTGACGATCTGCATTCCCTTCAGCCAAAGAATTCCGGGGCTGCCGTCAGAACATTGCCCGACTTCGATTTCATCGGCAACAACAACAATACCGTTATTGTATGCCATAAATCGTTCCGGGTCGTTTTTTATCGTGTCTCTTATTCCTCGATTGACTTTCCCGGTAACGCTCAGGAATGATCGAACATTTGCTTCGAGGAGTCTGCCTCCAAATCTATCATAAAGATATCGCAAGGCTTCACCAGGAAATACTGTAAGTGCGTAATCGTAATTTATAAATTCTCCTTGATAAAAGATACAAGGTAGTGGGCTACCGCAGATTTGATTGAAGTTAGCAATCAACTCATCTCGTGGTTTTCCTTCAGACAAATGGCGATGCAGGCGTTCGATATCCATGACTTCAAGTCTGATCGTTTTTCCTTCTATCTCTCGTGACTTAAAGTTTTTAGCTTTTGCCTGTTGATCCGTCAAAACATAAATACGAATTTGATCTAACTTTGAGTAACACTCTTGCACTGTCACGATGACATGATATGCATCATCTGACTCCTCAAGTTTCCGGCTGAGTCGGCCATCAGCACACTGCTTCAAAAATTGCAAGCAGCGATCTGCCGCTTGCTTTGTTTCACTGTCATTGATGGAAATAATTTCTTCAGACCCAGCATAGATGGAAACAAATAGATCCAGCTGATCGCCTTCTTCAGAAATAGCATAGCCAGTTAATCTGAGTTTGGCGTTTCCAACAGTCCGTTCAAAATGGCATATTACAGGTTCCTCAAAAGTCATTCCAATACTTGCCATGTGCTCCATGACAATCTCTGCGAACACTGTTTCAGGATAAGGATATGAATTAGTAGCATGCACCATTTTCTCAGCAATTTGTGCTTGTACATCTGCCTGTGTCTGTTTTAAAAAATCAATTAATTCCATTACTTAAGGCCTCAAATTGCTTGATGATATAATCAGAATGCACTGGTATATTTCCGATCTTATCTAAATCCAGTGTATAACTCACGTTAGTGATTTCGGAGGGAACACTCGCACGTGTTAGTCGTGGAAAATTTTCATCAATCACAAAATAGTACTTACTGAGCAAAAGAAAACGATTTACATAGTGGCCAGCGTATAAATCTGAAAATCCTGCAAGTAATAATTTTTGAGTGATTGTTGCCACTGTTGCGGGATTACCTACCAGGTCATTTCTCAGATCGCTTACGAGTTCAGGTAAAGTAGTACCAGAATTATTGATAGTAAGTCGAACGCCAGCAAGAACCAGTGAGCTGACATGTGAATTGTCCAGTTGTTCTAAAGACCCAATGATTACAGGAAAGCCATTTGTCGAAAGGGTACTTTTAACTTCGATTGCTCCACGCTTTGTCTCAAAGTCCCAGACTCCATTCAGTGGTCCCTGCCAACTGTCGGCCGCACTCTCAACAGGAACTCCGATTTTTATCAGTTCACGTAGTATACTAATTTCTCCTACCAAGCCAATTTCCGCCTCCAGACTCAAGCCGGACAATCGGCCTCGCTCCATAAAATCCTGCCATGAGATTATACGGCTAATCAGCGAGCGAAAAAGCAGCTTTTCATTTGTTCCAGAAATTGATTCCAGCGTTGTGAAAATATCACCTACCATTGTCTGAAATAAATCCAGGTTGCCCGATTGTAGTCGAGACAGAGCTAACCAAACAAGATCAGCGGACTCACCTTCCAGCTCTACTTGTGAGGTACGAAAACCACCTCCTTGCGGTAATTGAAACTCTTTGGGCAAGCAATACGACGGGAACGCAAAGAGCACAGACTCTTCATTATCAGGAAAACGTCTACCAGCTCGAATACGCAGAGGTAGATTTGTCGAGACTGGAATAGTCCGCCAGCCGTCACTTGTGTCAAATCCCTGCAAAGCTCTCCAGGCTGTAAGAAATTCCTTCAGGTTATTCTGTCGGACCATATTCCTGCTCCCAATTACGCCATTCGACGGTATTCACTTTGTATAGTACTTTTCTCCCAGACTGGCTTGCTGGAAAGCTGATTCCAAAGGCAATGACTGGCTGCTTGTCTGAGACAGAGAATACGCCCTCACCGGCAAGTTCAGGGTCAAGTGCATATAGCAATAGAAGTCCTTTTTCAGGCGTTGGGGTGATACCTTCCGCACCAAATCCACGAAGAGTACGAATTGCAGGGCCATTGGGAGCAGCTGGAGGTTCCTGTGGATTACCCTCTCTGGCTCTGGCCGGATCAGGTTTCCAAGCTGTACGAGTCATTTTAAGTGCCGCTTCCCAAGCTGCATTATCTAGATCAATGGATTCATCACGAGGCGAGAGCAAGCGGCCAATAGTATATTTGTGATCAAAATCCTTATTACTCGAACGCTTGAGCATCCGAATATCGATGCCCGGTGAAAAATTACGTTCACCACCTTCCCCTCCACCCAAAAGCGCTACCGTCCATTTTGTCAATTCCTTCGCTTCATTCATCGTGTGAACAAACTCAGCAATCAATTCACTTTTGACTTTATATGACTCTGCATGGGTTTGATATTCGCGTAAAAACTCAATGATGTGTGAAGGTGCAATCTCCTTCCACAAAAAACCCTTCCATTTTTGCTTTCCACTGAGTCGAATTCGTTCAGGATCAAGTTCATTTGGTCGGCCCATCGCCATAATCAATTTTTTTGCTGTGTCAAAATTTGATTTCAGCACGTCCTGGCGTTTATGGAAAACAACGGTTTCAAGAAGATCCCCACTAAAAGAGAGCAACAAGTCCTGAGCCGTTCGCATTTTTAAACGCGAGGTTATCATAAGTACTGAGTGTGATTGAACTTTAAGTCCATAATCCCTTGGGGTACCACCTCTTGCCTCCATCAAATCAAATTCCTCGCGTAACTCTTCGGCGGCATTGGAGATATGCCCAAACCATTCTGTCAGGTCTGGCGTTGTGTAAAGCCTGCATAAATCAATGTACCCAGGCCGGTAACCAAACCAGCGACCCATTTGCATTAGAGTGTCATACATTCTGGACGCTCGAAGAAAGTAACTGACCGTGAGACCTTCCAGTGTCAGTCCACGTGCAAGTTTATCTCCGCCAACGGCGATCACTTTAAGGCCAGTAGCTTTCTGCTCTTCATATTCCAGTGCATCCTTGGCTGTGCCATTAATCATTCTCGTTTCAATATCCTGCACGACAGATGACAGTTCATGCTCGACATCATTCCAGTCAATATTTTTAGTATTTGTTAGTTCAGGCAAACTATTGTAGATACTGGTTGTTGTTGGAAGAAAGTCATCTTTCCATAATTTTCTTAAGCGAGCGAGAAGGTTTTCACTGTCGATGTTCCGAGTAAGGCGTTGTTTTAGTTGTTGAATATAAAGTGAGATTTGACGGTGTACTTCACGTTGCGTTGAATTGAATCGTGTCACGTGAACAAGCATAGAGGAATGCTCATTTCTCTGGCCACGCAAGCGTCTTACAGCACAAGCTAATAGAAATGAATCAATTGCTTGAACCAAAGATGGTGGCAACTGATCTTGTTTTTCATGGCGAGGCAGATACCCATTTTTGTGATTCATTGGCATCCAGCCTGATCTTCCATCAATAGAGGCAGAATCCGTTACCTCCCTGATTAGTGGTAGTCCTGCTTGCCGTCCATTTGGAGATAATAAACCAAACACCTTTGCTGGTCCGATGTAATTGGACGGAGCGGCAAGATTCACGATAAAAGACGAGGGAAATAAATCGAGGCCATCATCTCTCGTTTCACCTTTATTGTGAATAAAAATATTAGCGAATGGTGTTGCAGTGTAGCCAACGTAGGCGGATCGTGTAAAGGAAAAAAGGATTCTGCGAATCAGACGATTGATGGTGGTAGGAAGATGTTCTTCATCCGGGTTTCCTTCGTTATCAAAAAGCTGTTCGCCAGTGTCAACGGACGCATTGTCCGCCTCATCATCAATGATAAGCAAAGGGAGATTAGTGGCTTTTTTTCTTACCCTTGGTAGATCATCCTGAACAGAGGTACTTGTTGTTGCAGGCTGGCTAACATCTGCTACTTGATTCTGAACCCATTTGAGCAGTTCCGCCAGTACAGTTTTATTTTTCTTCACAACAAACAACCATGGTCGTTGTTCAGGAGAGATGGCAAGATGACGTGCCACCCGACGATTGAAGTCTCCTGATTCTGCTCGAAAGGTTGCACAATTCGGGAAGATCGTATGATCACTGTCAATCTCTCCTACGCCGACGACATTACGCACGTTACTTGATGCGGTTGTTTCATATCCAAGAAATCCTTCCTCTAATCGAATTTGTGTTTGAGACCGCAGATTATTATGAAGGCCAGCCAGCACAATGATAATTTTGTATCCGGCGTCCGCAGCTTTACAAATAAGGCCGGTATAGTTTCCTGTTTTGCCTGACTGAACATGTCCGACAACAAGACCGCGACGATCCCACGGGCCATTGCGCAGAGGGTCTTCAAGCATTCCCAGAATGTTATCAGTTACTTGATCCAGCGACTCAACGGCCTTGTATGAAAGCTGTTTTTCCATCCAGTCGCTGTAACGTGGCCAGTATCGCCATCCGCTTTTACGATCGGCGGTAAGCCACGCGACATGTCCGACCTCGTTTTTGAGTGTGGTCGTTTGTCCTATCCAAAGACTAAAGCGACGGATTAGCTCCTCGATAGCAGCTTCCCGATTAAAATTTTCTGCCATATTCGCGTCAAGTGAGGCTGCCAGATCAACCTTAGCTGCAATCAATGAAGGCGTAATTTCCTCTCGATTTTCAATGGTTATCAGCAAGGTTTGCGCAATATTGATGATCTGTTGCTGATAGTTTTTGATTGTGTTCAAGATTCCTCCTATTGCTAGTCGTCTGACAGGCTGGCAATAAGTGCTGGATAGTTCTGGAACGGCACCGTTTGCGATAGCATTTGCTTCGCCTGCAAAGGTGACTTACCACGTCTTTGAGTCAAATCGATGAAGAGTATTTGAAGTACCTCTGCGACTTGTTCCTGTGGATGGGCCAAAAATTCTGTTCGGGGAGTCTCCTTTTCTTCAGCAGTATCCAGCCAGATTCGTTGCACAGGAACAGTTTCTTCAACAATACGAAGCATTGCCTTAATTTGTGGAAGTAAATTACCTGCGCTTTCTAGTACTGCATAAATAGCTGGGTGATTTTCGTCGAGCCGATAGCGTATTCCACCGGAAAATTTCTCGGTCACCCAGGCTTGCTGGAGAGACTCTTTCTTATAAGAAACTTTCTGTCCACGATGCGCGAAGACACGTCTTGCCCGCGACCTGGCATCCTCGGCAAGCCTCGTTAATTTTGGTCTTATTGAAGCAGGCGGTCGTGCTTTGGATTTCCGAATATCAATTTTCCATGCAGCATCTGCCGTGTTCGGAATATCTAGTCGGATACGTGCCAGACGATGTGACTCTTCCCTTGTCCAAGTGCGTCCATGTCCAAGGCCCAGCCATCCTCCAGCAACAAGCAAGCGTTCATTCCGATAAACATAAAACCCTTGTTGTGAAGTCCATCCATCTGGCCCGGCTGCACTTTCAAAGGTTTTTGTATCAAGCCGATCTTTGTGCGGCAAAACAAAGCACTGGATTTCTGCGGTTCCACCTTCGTAGGTGATCTTTTCAATTGGTGAACACCATGTGGATGTGTGGGACGAAAGAAACGGATCCCAGGGAGCAACTGGCTTTCCATTAATGGTTATGCGCAGATTGTTACGCAAACTGGAAATATAGCGATGAAAGACCATTGCCAGGTGCCTTTCAACCCCATCAATGAGGTCAAGTAGATGCTGCTCTGTGAAGCCGGGAGTAAAAATGCGATCCAATTTTTCCCACAAAACAAAGGTTCCATTTTTTGCCTTTTGAAGTGGGGAAAGATAGTTTTCAGAGCCTGGAGTTGTGCCTTCCAACAATCGCCAACCATCATCGGGACTTTGAGCTAGAACATCAAGGTCCCAACGTAACGTTGTCAATGAGTCATCTTTCTTGCTTGCAACAGTCAGGCAACGACTCTGAGAGAATGAAGCCGTTTTCAGTCCCAGCCCATAGCGCCCAAGATCATGCGGATCTCTTGCATCCAAAGGACTCTTTTCTCCCAGCCGCATGGCTTTATCCAGATGCACGGCGTCCATTCCATTACCATCATCAAGAATGGAGATGCGGCTGTTTTTACCGGCCCAGTGAAATGAAATGTTAATATGTTTTGCCTGCGCCGCAATGCTGTTATCTATGATGTCGGCCAAGGCCGCTGCTGTCGAATAGCCGAGACCTCGCAGTGCCTCAATCATCGCGGCTGCCTTCGGGGGCGCAAGTCGGAAACCCTCTGTCATATCTGGTATAAACTCTATTTTAACTCTTTAAGAAAAGGACGCAGGCGAGCAGCTCTGGAAGGGTGCCGCAATTTGCCTATAGCTTTGGCTTCAATCTGCCTGATGCGTTCACGTGTAATCGTGAACTGTTGCCCAATTTCTTCCAGTGTTTGTTGCTCGCCTCCTGAATCAAGTCCAAAACGCATTATGATAACTGCGGCTTCACGTGCAGTAAGAGTTTTCAAGGTCTCTTTGATCAACTCTTTTAGTTTTAATTGGGCAAAATTTTCTGCCGGGGTTGGCATCATTTTGTCTTGTATAAGATCAACAAGACTCAGATCACTATCTTCGCTAATCAGCGTTTCTAGAGAAATCGTCTGTTGTGCAAAATTTTTGATGCGGCATACCTTTGATTCCGTGGCACCTATTCTCTGTGCAATATCTTTCATGTCTGGCGAGCGTCCAAGGTCTTGCTCCATCTCACGTGTGACACGTTTCAATTTATTGACGGACTCGACCATATGAACGGGAAGGCGTATCGTACGAGCTTGATCGGAAATGGCTCGTGTAATACTCTGGCGAATCCACCAGGTTGCGTATGTAGAAAATTTGTTTCCGCGACGATAATCAAATTTATCAACGGCTTTGATCAATCCAAGATTACCTTCCTGAACCAAGTCTAGAAAATGCAGGCCGCTATTCATATACTTGAAGGCGATTGAGACAACCAGGCGAAGATTTGACTCAATCATCTTGCGCTTTGCACTTTGTGATGTTGCAAGACTTGCACTAATTTTACTGGCGTTCAATTCATCACCAGATTCTAAAATCCTGTTTGATAATTGCGCGATAAAGTCCCACGAGATTCCCATCGTACTAAGTTGTTCTGGCAGTTCCGTTGCTCTTGCTTGAGGGTAATCCAGCATTTGACGAAGCAACTGAAGTTGCACAGCAAACTCTTCATTGGAATTCATTGTCCGATTTTCTTCGCTGTCCGACATCTCCTCACAAGCAATTGATTCTTCATTTGGGGGATTTTCTGTCGTGGCTTCGCTTTCTTCTGGTAAAGACGATCTGGGAACAAAATAGGAGGATGGCGACAGCTCCCCTGCAATAATGTTATTACAGACCTGACGGAGTTCTGCAATTGCAGTGGCAGAGAGTACTACCGCACAAAGAGCCTGCCTGACATTTTCTTCAATTGTAGCCCCAATTGCTTCCTCATCGCTTCGATTAAGTAACGGAAATTTATGGATCTCTTTGTTATAGAGAGTAAATGGGTCTGTAATCGGAGACGCAAGTTGTTCGAAAAATATCAGTGCTTCTGCTGCTCTATTCCAATACCATATTTCATCGGCATCAGCATCGGCATCGGCATTGCGACTGGATTGGTTGCTTTCTATGCTAAACCACTCATCTATCTCAATGCCAAGATCACTGAGTACAATGGAAAGCCGAATGAAATCATCTGAATCGAATTCCTCGTCATTCTGTGACGTTACTTCACGAATCGACCTCACTGGTAGACTTCCCATGCTTAGTCCTGTAAGCAAAAGCGTTCTTAGCTGTTCGCGTACATCTGTTGATATGCCCCCCCGCGCTGGAATCAACGCAGGTAATTCAATTTCAACATCGGACCAGTCTTCGTCGGTATCAATCGGTAAATGCAACGATATGCTTGTCTGGAGTGCTGTGGCCGCTTGTAATCGTTTACTGTCTCCCTCAGGACGCACAGGATCAATATCTTCCTCCCAGTTAAGCCCGAAGAGGGATTCCTCCTCTGTACGGGCTGGTTCCGTTGAAGGAAATTGTTCAGATGTAGCAGTTGGCAATGAGGGTGCGGCTTGGTTGTCTTCTCTCCGCATCATTTTTGACGCGAGTAGATGCGCCAGTGGTTCGTACCCACGCACTATTGCAATCTGCAGTGCGTCATCTCCGTTTTTATCCTTGATTGCAGGATCAGCACCCGCTTCCAGCAGGATTCTGCAAATTTCAAGATGCCCTCGATATGCTGAGAGAATAAGTGGTGTCCGCCCTTCAGCGTCCGTCGCATTGACGTTTTCGCCTCGTTGCAGGTGGGGCTTCAACGCGCTACTCACACCGGAAAGTATCGCCATGCGAAACAGAGGACTCAGTGATTTTGTCGTGCTGCGCACAGTATCCATAATTCCTATTGACTCATTGCAGCAAAGTAAGGGGCACGTTCAGATAATTCACTTGTGCAAAATATCGTTTTCAGTCTGGTTGATTGTTATGTCTTTTGGTCACTGAGACTTCACCCTATTTTTTCTCTTGAAAACCAAGAGAGAATGGCAACTCTCAAGACTCGTCAGGCCGTTCGAAAATTGTGAAAGAATCGTGGACCCGTAAATGGCTGTTTTGAATGGCTGCAGGGATGTCTGAGGGGCGTCCACTGTAACCCCTGAGACCCTGTCTCGACGTAATGAGCGATAAATGAGCCGACTCACGAACGGGGGATCGGAGCAACGGCTAGTGGCCAGGCTGATGGGGCAATGGTCGGGGGGCCATCACCCACAACGCAATATAGTACAGAAAGGGCCCAAAAGCCACGAGAAATTGCGCCGTCTCCCCCAGAAAAAAGCCGGCAGTCGAGGGGGGAGCCTCGCTGCCGGCGGGGTGGATCTCTCCGTCGAGGGGAGCCGTTATTTGGGCTCGCGGTCCCACCAGTACTGCTTCTCGAGCTTCTGTTCGGCGGGCCAGATCCGATCGAGCGTCTCGCCGTGGAAGAGTTCGCCGTTCTTCATGACCATCTGTATCGAGTTGGTCTGTCTGATATCGGCGAGGGGATTGCCTTCGAGGACGACGAGGTCGGCGAGTTTCCCGACTTCGAGGGAGCCGACGTCCTGTTGGAGGCCGATGGCCTCGGCGCCAAAGATCGTCGCGCACTGGAGGGCTTCGTGGGGAGACATGCCGCCGGACTGGAGGGCCCAGAGTTCCCAGTGGCAGCCGATGCCCTGCATCTGGCCGTGTCCGCCGAGGCCGACGCGCCCGCCGGCCTTGACGATGGCGGCCGCGCCTTTGGCGATGCCGACGTGGCCATACTCCTCTGGATGGAACCACTGGGTGCGGCGGCGCAGCATGGTGTTGAGCAGTTCCTGGGGGATGAAGCGGGCGAGTTTGCGATTGCCGACGACGTCGGTGTTTTCGAAGAAGTAGTTCTCCGACCAGGGGGCGCCATAGGCGACGAGGATGGTGGGGGTGTAGTAGGTCCTGGAGCGGGCGACGAATTCGATGACATCGCGGTAGAGGGGTTGGATGGGGAGGG
>JBEIGW010000079.1:0-10242 GCA_040381655.1 Deltaproteobacteria bacterium | reverse complement strand
TATCCGGAGGGTGTTTGGTATCGCAACGTGACCCCCGAGGTTTGTCAAAGAATTATTGATGAGCATTTGCTTGGCGGGAATCCGGTCGAAGACTTTAAAATTATTCAAAGACCACTCACTCAAAGCTAAAATCTTAGCTTGATTCCGGTAAGCTACGAAGTCTTCTTGGTAAAAACGAGTCACTCACCATTGATGAGCGACCTTGGGTAATAAACTCTGCAAGTCCTCGACCAGCAGCCAGTCTGAAAGATAGGCTTGAGTTCATAAAACCGCTGGCGATTAAAAATCTTGAGTTTCCGAACATGGGCCCTATGATCGGCAGCTCGTCGCAAGCTAGAAGTTCAATAAATCCGACGGCGGATTTGGGCCTTGAAAGTTTGACTCCCAGAAGCTTTTCAATCGTTTGTTTGATGTTAAGGGATATCGCGGGCGAGGCGGTGGCTTCTGACGCTTCAACCCCCGCCCAAGGCCGCATAAACCTCGCACCACCTGCACGCAGCTTGTTTTTATGGCTGTGCGTAAACCAGAGTTGGCCATGTCCTGCAATAACATGATCGCCTTGATTTGTGTAGAGATGGCCTGATTGTATATCGAACTCTACCAATTGATCCGCGTGATTCACTAAGGTGGGAGCGAGTATCGGTAAAAGACTTTTGATACCCTGATGACAAGCTAACACAGCTAACTCCGATTCAAAAATTTGACCGTTCGATGTTTTCAACCTCATCGAGCTGCCGAGTTGCTCAGCTAAAATGACGTCTGTGGGCCAGACGTCACAGGCTGAATTTGTCTCTAACCGTTTCATCAGAGCGTCGGAGTCAAAAGATATGGATGCAGCCCCGTCAAATTGAATGGAATCACAGTTTTCTTGGAGGGATGGCTTTTCTACGTGATGGGCCGGATATCCGTTTTGTGACAGCCAATTTGTGGCTATTTTCATTTCCTGGGTTTCGTGTTGACTGAGTCCCAGGCGTATGACTTGCCCGAATGCACTTTCAATATTCCACCGTTCAAGGTGATCTGTTAGTTCAAAAAGGCCGGACCTAGCCAGAAGCATCAAATCTTTTGCGACCTCCGGCCCCAAATTATGAACGGCACGGGTGATATTGTCGTGAAGTGAGGCAAATGCGCAGCTTACGAGCAGAGAATGGCAATTATCCTGAGTAGGGGTGGGCCCTATCAGACAGATTCGCCTAATTCCTAGGCGCCTTAAGTGCCAGGCCGTGCTCAGGCCGGCGAATCCTCTACCCACAATGATAACGTCGTAAGATTTCATAATTCCTAAAAGGTTTCCAAGCCGCTATACTAAACGGTCATCTCCGATGATAGGATATTACTTTGCCAATAGCGAAGGATTCGTGTGTAATCAACACTTTAAGTTTTACATCTTGGAAAGCAAAATGAAGGACCTAACAAAGCTCTCAGCAATACTTAATGTGGCAATCATCAGTTTAACCTTCGGTGGTTTTTATACCCAGGCGCGCGCGGAGGCCCTGATTGTTTCGGGTTGGGCTCCTGCGGCTCAAGTTGATCTTAAGTCGCAACCGCCGATGTGGCTGGGAGATGACGCTGTTATTGGACGATTGGCGTGCCCAAGCATTGTGCGCCTTGAAGTTGATCGCAGAAAAAACACGCCGGCCCTACTGAAAAGCCCGCCACAAATTGAAAAGGTTGGAGACAAAGAAGTTTGGTCCTTCACAATCCGTCCCGGTCTTCGTTGGTGGAGTGGCGTGACGGTCGATGCCGATGGCCTCGCTTCGTGGTTTAAGTCAAATCTTGGCTCAATCGTAAAAGATCGTTTAGGCGAAGATGTTGCGTCTTTGTTTGAGATATCGACATCTGGCGGAGCAACCGTCAAAGTTTCATGGACAAAATCCCCGGGTTTTGGTCCCTACGTGCTGTCAGGAGCGAGTCTTTACCGACCAACAAGTAGCGGGTTGTTTGAGTGTGCAGGTCTTTATTCTGCCGCCCAAGTGCCTGGGGGTATTGAGTTGTCTGTTAGTAAGGGATACACCTCGAAGTATTCAAAAATCAGAGTTTTGGCTGCATCTGAGGTCATTCCAGCTGGAAAAAAGGGAATCATGTTCTCTATGGCCGGCAAGAGGGCCCAGGTCGAGAGAACAAGCATTAAAACTAACTCATGTGACTCGCGGCTTGATGTGCCGCTCATGACGGCGTTAATTTGGAACTCAGCATCACCAGTGGCAGCCAAACCGGAACTAAGAGACTCGCTAACACGGGCCACGCCCAGGGGTGAGATTCTTCGTACCGCCGCAGGCGACATTGGTAGCCTCGTGTCAGCTCCAATTTTAAGAACCCATCCTGGCTACAATTCTAAACTTTTGGTTAAGTCATATAATCTAGATACTGCGGCTCAGGGGTTTGAGAAGTCAGGATTCAAGCAGCAGCATATCGGGCTTCCCAGATCCCAAGGCCAAGATAAACCGGTCTTGATTAGGATTGCCCGCATGAATGGCCGTCAAGATCTGGTTGAAAAGATGATTGGGGATTCCTACGCATCTTTGGGAATTAATAGTCAGTTTGACGATGTGGGCACTCCCGGAGTGACGTTTGATGCAGCATTAGCCAGCATCTTTATCCCGTGGACATCTCAAGATCTGAGGCCGCTGGCTCACTCCAGTGTGGTTCAGTCCAAGGGTAAAAATGAGTTGCCGTTTGTCCCTGTGACTGACAAAGAGCTCGATAGCCTTCTGGACGCGTACAGCCGTGAATTAACAAAACCTGAGGATCCGGATTTTGAGTTACTGCGTAAGGTCCATCAAAAGTGGTATGACTTGGAACCGTGGACTGTTTTGTTGGCTCATCAGTACTGTGTAAATGCTCGTGGCGTTAAGATTCCGAAGAAGCTTAATTCTTTGGATTCTGATTGGTTCCGCAGTGTCGTGATGGACTAATGCCGCCGATCATGCTTTTAAAATTTATTTTAGGAAAGTTTCAAGTTTCGTGATTGTTCTTAAGTCCGACACAGAAATAGATGCCATGCGAGCAGCAGGCAGGTTGGCTGCTGAGACTCTTGCTATGATCGCACAGCACTTGCACCCTGGAGTCTCTACTTTACAGCTCAACGATATTTGTCACGCATTCACCGTTGAACGTGGTGCGATCTGTGCGCCACTGAATTACCGTGGATTTCCAAAAAGTATCTGTACCTCTGTTAATGAAGTCGTATGTCACGGAATTCCCGACGCTAAACAAATTCTTAAGGATGGGGATATCATCAATATCGACGTCACGCCGATCGTGAATGGATATCACGGGGACTCGTCCAAAACGTTCTTTGTTGGCGAGAACATATCACCACTTGCTAGGAAACTTGTAAAGGTTACCGAGGAATGTCTGGAGATCGGCATTTCGAAGGTTAAGGTTGGTGCTAGAATTGGTGATATCGGGGCAGCCATCCAACAGCATGCTCAAAGAAACGGATTTAGTGTTGTTCGGGACTTCGTTGGTCACGGGATCGGGAAAATCTTTCACGAGGACCCTCAAGTGCCCCATTACGGAGACGCGGGTAAGGGTGTTCGATTGGAAGAGGGAATGACATTCACGATTGAACCCATGATCAACGCGGGCGATTACCGTTGCAAGATTCTCAAGGATAAGTGGACCGCCGTCACGGTGGATCGAAGTTTATCTGCACAGTTCGAACACACGATCGCGATACGCAGTAACGGAACAGTAGAAATTCTGACGTTACCGTGAGTCTTTCTTGTTATCTAGGTCAGCGAGTGACAGCGTGTGAACGTACATGGCGAGCTCGTCTTCGTAGATAACGTTGGGGGTCGCGATGCGATCTTTTATTTCACGAATCTTAGCCATAGCGTTGGCAGCGATTTCAGCCGATGAGCTGGCTTCTAGAAGTCCAGCTCGCTTTAGATTCTCAAGAGCAACGCCTGGATTTTGCGCCATCTGCTCATAGTGGGCCAGTCGCAGGCTTCTCAGCATTTCAATCTCACTGAGTGTCTCAGCATCCAGCACTACATCAACAACAATTTTTGCCGCGGTCATCATAGTTTTTTTATTGCACTCCAAGACATTTTTAGATGTTCGTCCTTCAAATAGCTCCGGGTGCCTCGTGAAGGCGCGCCGTTAGCCCTCTTGAAGCAAGCCCCGGGCCAAGTTATAAATAACTGTAATTATTGATCTAAATAATCGGAAACCCTCCCGCGTAGGGTGTTTGCCAAGCAGGTTGTAGCTAAATCTTACATGGACCTGCTAGTCTGATTCCTTAATGGCGCATCGAACCATGAACCTTAACCACCTGTAACCATTATAATAATTTATTTTATGCCCGAAAATTTTAATGGCACCTTAATAAATCATTAACAAATAATGCTTAAAATTTAGAAAATTGTCTGGTTGTGATCGGTCTGCAAAATGAGTTATTAACCTTATCATCCAGTGAGGATCTAACGATGAGTTACGCAGCGCGAGCAGTCGAAGGTGTCAGGCAGGGGCTTGGATGGTTGAACCCTGCACAAAAAAGCTTCGCAAGCCGAGTCCCGGTGGAGTTTACGAGGGGGCATTTCACGGTCAAGACCGTCCAGTCCAAGCGAGAGCTTTGGCAAGTGATGACGCTACGTTACGAAGTTTTTCATCGCGAGTATATGAATAAAAAAAGGCCCTTTGGCTTTGACAAGGATCGTTATGACGCCCACGCCGATCATCTTGCCATTATCGACAACCGGATCAACAAAATCGTTGGTACCTACCGCTTGATATCGGATGCGGTCACGTCTGACTTCTACTCAAAAACGGAGTTTGATATCGAGGATCTTTTGCGCCGCGAGGGTGGAAAGGTGGAGCTTAGTCGAGCATGCATCCATAAAGACTACCGGAATGGAGCCGTTATCACGCTCCTTTGGCGTGGGATTATCGAGTACTTAACGCAAAGTGGAGCGCGGTGGCTTTTCGGTATGGGTAGCGTTAAGACGGTTGATCCATCGAGTTTAGCGGCTGTTTACAAGACATTGCAGGAGGAGGGTTCTGTAGACTACTCCTTTGATATTCGGGCTTTAGACGGATTCCGAATTCCTGATTTTGATGGGTTGCTCAGTTCTGCGGCGGTCTCTGAAGAGTCTAGGAGTCTGGTCCCCACGCTAGTTCGCTCCTACATAAGAGCAGGTGCGGTTATTGTGGGTGATCCCGCCGTCGATTTTGATTTCAACTGCGGGGACTTGTTTGTCGTGTTGGATATTTCAAAGATGTCATCTATTTACAATCGTAAGTATCAGGTAAACTGACGCTTTTTCTATTCATTTTCGATGCCCCCAAATCCCCGCTAAGCCAAGCTCGGCGCGGGGTTTGGAGTTTTTTTGCTGTGGCATTAGAATAGTAGCTAGACGATCTTTTGGTGTCGCCCGAGTCAACGGCGGGCCAAAATTTATCAGAAATTCCAATGTGTTTGTCGACGAGAGCGATTTTTTATGGCCGTTACCGTGTCGCGTTCTTTACTCATGCATCTACCGGAGCTGGTTGAGATTCAGCGTTTAGCTGCTCACGCTGGTAAGGGCCTGATTCGGGTAACAGAACTCGCAAATGTCAAACACGGTGAGCTGTCCCTTCCTATCCACGCTTTTGAGTTTGGATCAACTAGACCGGAAGATCCGGTATTCTTCTTGACCGGGGGTGTTCATGGTCTTGAGCGCATCGGCACGCGCGTTATTATTTCATACCTAAAGACCCTGACCCAGTTAGCAAGTTGGGATCCCACTACGCGTCATCTTCTTGAGAGAGTTCGTCTATCGGTTGTCCCCATCGTCAATCCAGTCGGCATGTATCTGGGCCGCAGGTCCAATGGTAACGGGGTCGATCTTATGCGAAACGCGCCAGTTGAGGCGGACGACGGCGGTTCCTTAATGCTTGCCTCAGGGCATCGGTTCTCGCCCTTGCTGCCTTGGTATCGTGGCCAAGCCAACGCTGAGATGGAGACTGAGGCTAAGGCCATTGTTAAATTTTTTGAGGAGCAGTTTTCGAGAGCCTCCTGTGTGATTGCCCTTGATGTACACAGTGGATTTGGATCTGTGGATAGGATCTGGTTTCCCTATGCTCGCACGAAGCAGCCCTTCCCAAATCTTCAGGAGATCTATAAGCTTACGCATCTGCTGGACTCGGTTTATCCACATCACATCTACAAGGTGGAGCCCCAAGCTGCTAGTTATACAACACACGGAGATCTCTGGGATTATTTATATGATCGACGACGTGAGTCCAAGGGTTCGCTGTTCCTGCCGTTGACCCTTGAATTAGGATCCTGGCTCTGGATAAAAAAGAATCCACGCCAACTATTCTCGGCACTTGGAATCTTTAATCCACTGCTTCCCCATAGGACATCACGAATCTTACGACGCCACCTTCATCTTTTGGACTTTTTGCTAAGGTCAGTCGCCAGCTCAAGTGCCTGGACCTCCGGGCATGGGCACCTGCATAACTCCTCGGAAGTCGAGCGATTGGCCATTGCACGCTGGTACAGCAACAAGGCAGCCTAAGCCCGCCCTCGAGGCGGCTGAAATTATCCAATAATAAACATAAAAATCCTTGACACCACGGGGCGTCAAACGATAAATACGCCACTCTATTTTTCAGGCAAGCCTGCATTGACAAGCCTCTGCCACCTTCCTCGTGCATGCTTCTCCAAGCCTCTGCTTTCCTGAAAAAAAGATTCAAGGTCTAGCTTGTGCTAATTTGATTAACTTTTTCAGGGTCGTAAAAATGAAAAAAAACATCCGAGTTCGATTACGTGGCTATGATCACAAGTTGCTCGACAATGCAGTGGCGGAAATCGTAGAGCGCGTCAAGCGCACAGGGTCTCGCGTTGCTGGCCCAATTCCATTGCCGACATCGATTAGCCGCTACACGGTTTTGCGCTCTCCGCACGTAGACAAGAAGAGCCGTGAGCAGTTTGAAGTCCGCACTCATAAACGTATGCTCGACATCCTTGATATGCAGCAGCAGACGATTGATGCTTTGTACAAGCTTGATCTGTCATCTGGTGTTGACGTCACCCTCAAGGAACTCGACAACTAAATCAGGTAACGTTTGTTTTGTTTAACCCGTAGAAAGCAGGTCTGAGAAATGACTACTCCAAAAGGACTGGTAGCAAAAAAGATCGGAATGACACGCATGGTCGATAAAAATGGCCAATTGATTGCGGTCACTCTTCTTCAAGTTGAAAACCAAAAAGTTACGAAAGTTCTGACGAAGGAGCGCGACGGCTACGACGCGTACCAAGTTGGCTTTAAAGAGACTAAAGAAAAGAATCTAGCGAAACCCGATGTTTCGCGTATGCGTAAGGTCAATGTTAGCGACAACTTCACCCAGTTTAAAGAGTTTCGCACAGAAGCTCCGGTAGCTGTTGAGTTGGGCGTACAGCTGACAACTGAGCTCCTTAATGGTGTTACGTCTGTTGATGTGACTGGACTAACGAAGGGCCGCGGTTTCACGGGTTCTGTTAAGCGCTGGAATACGGCCGTTGGCCGCTGGTCGCACGGCTCCAGATTCCACAGAAGTCCTGGTTCTTTGGGAACCAGAACAACTCCAGGGCGTGTATTTAAGGGTAAGCCTGTTCCGGGTCATTACGGCGTCGAGCAGGTTACAATTCAGAACCTCAGCGTTGTCGACGTTGACAAAGAGAATAGCTTAATCGCGCTAAGTGGCGCGGTGCCGGGACACCGAAACGGTTACCTTTTCATCAACCCTTCGGTCAAAGCTTGATCGGCGAGTAAGGAAGGAAGGTAACAGATGGGAACTCAAATGGAAATTCAAGTAAAAGACATTCAAGGTAAAGCTGTTAAGAAAGTTTCTTTGCCAAGCGAAATCTTCGGCGTTGAAATGAACGAGCACTTGCTGCACCTCGTTGTGAAGGCGTATCAGTCAAATCGCCGTCAAGGCACCCACGCCACACGAACTAAGGCGATGGTGTCAGGTGGCGGTAAAAAACCTTTCAAACAAAAGGGAACGGGCGAAGCTCGACAGGGATCTAGCAGATCTCCTCTTAATCCAGGTGGCGGCGTGTCTCATGGACCTCAGCCCCGTGATTACATCGAGAAGATTAACTCTCGCGCCAAGCAGTCCGCTTTGGCAGTCGCTCTGAGCGAGAAAGTTCGTCACAGCTGTCTTATCGTTGTTGACGACTTCAAGGTGGCAGGTAAGCCTAGCACTAAGCACGTCGTTAAGGCTTTGAAAGCTTTGAAAGCAGAGAAAGCGCTGGTTCTTGATGAGCGTAAAGATGATCTGCTCTTCCGATCAACTCGCAACATCCATGGCGCAGCATGCGTTGCTCCGTCTGAGGTGAATGCTGAGCATGTTCTAAGATATGAAAATTTCGTGATTAGCGAGACGGGGTTAAATGCTCTCCAACAGCGCTTCCAAGGGGGTAAATAATGAATCCTTTGACTGTACTCTCAAAGCCGGTTCTATCAGAGAAGAGCACGTTGGTTCGTGAAGATCAAAACCAGTACACGTTCCATGTTGATTTGCGCGCAACAAAGACCAGTGTTCGCTCCGCGATCGAGTCAATCTACGGGGTGAAGGTGAAGGCTGTTCAAACGTTGATTACTCGCGGTAAGGTCGTTCGCCGCGGAAATCATGTTTCGATGACTAGCAAAATGAAGAAGGCAGTGGTCACCCTTGCTGAGGGTGCAAAACTTCCACTCTTTGAAGAGCAATAACTAGAACCAAGCTGATAAGGAAAATCAGAAATGGCAATCAAGCAATATAAACCAACAACTCCAGGGCGTCGTGGCGCTTCCGTTGTTGACTTCTCCAAGCTGGACAAAGTCAAGCCGCTGCAAACGGCCCTTGAGAGCATGCAGGAGCACTCTGGTCGTAACAATACTGGCCGTATCACCATTCGTCATCAAGGTGGCGGAGCTCGTCGGCATTACCGTGTGATTGACTGGCGTCGAGACAAGCTCGATGTTGTTGGTAAAGTTGAATATGTTGAATACGATCCGAACCGAAGTGCATTCTTGGCGAGGATTTTGTACGCAGACGGCGATCGTCGCTACATTCTTTGTCCAAATGGGCTTTCCAAGGGCGATCAAGTCGTCAGCTCGAAGACTGCAGACGTAAAAGTTGGTAATGCCATGCCGCTGAGCAATGTTCCCGTCGGAACATTCGTTCATAATATCGAGATGCGTCCCGGTAAAGGCGGACAGATGGCAAGATCGGCTGGAGTCTTTGCTCAGTTGATGGGTCGAGTCGATGGATTTGCACAGCTTCGTATGCCAAGCGGTGAGATGCGTCGTGTTCCTGAGAATTGTTTTGCGTCGATTGGTCAGGTGGGTAACCCAGATCACTTCAACGAAACAATCGGTAAAGCTGGTAGAAGCAGATGGCTTGGCATTCGACCAACCGTTCGCGGTTGTACAATGAACCCAGTTGACCATCCGCATGGTGGTGGTGAGGGTCGTGGTAAGGGTGGTAAGCACCCAGTGTCGCCTTGGGCACAACCAACCAAGGGCTATAAAACTCGTAAAAACAAGCGAACCGCGAAAAATATTCTTCGCGATCGTCGCGTGAAGTAATAGGAGGGGTTCGCACGTGGCTAGATCATTAAAAAAGGGTCCTTTTGCTGATGGTTACCTGTTCAAAAAAGCAGAACAGGCTAAGAAAGATAAAAAACCTGTCAAAACATGGAGCCGTCGCTCTACGATTTTGCCTGAGTTTGTAGGTGTGACGTTTGCCGTTCACAACGGCAACAAGTTTGTAACGGTTCCTGTTACCGAGCACATGGTCGGTCACAAATTTGGCGAATTTGCCCCTACCCGGACCTTTCATGGTCACGGTGAGGACAAAAAAGCTCCTAAAGTCTAATTGATAGAAGGCAGAACTTATGTATCAGGCAATACTAAAAAATGTTCGAATCTCTCCGCGCAAACTGCGGCTCGTGGCCGATTTGGTCAGGGGCAAGCAAGTTCAGCTTGCAATGGATACGTTGCAGCTAACGAACAAAAAAGGCGCTCGCATACTGTCGAAGGTTTTGAAGTCAGCAATTAGCAATGCCTCCGACAGGGCAACTATCGATGTGGATCGTCTACATATTACGGAAGTGACTGTAGATATGGGGCCGGCCCTCCGGCGCTTCATTCCTCGCGCGCAAGGGCGTGCAACTCCGGTTAATAAGCGGATGTCGCATGTTACTCTGCGTGTCCAGGAATTCTGATTAAACTAAGAAAGGAAGAGGTCAGTAAGCGTGGGACAGAAAGTAAATCCAGTTGGTTT
>JBEIGW010000078.1:0-10291 GCA_040381655.1 Deltaproteobacteria bacterium | reverse complement strand
AGCATTTCAAATTTCTCGAATTCGGGAATATTTTCTAAAAGACCAAGTTTAGTTTGCAGGAATCCTAACGGCGAACTCAACGCCTTGAGCAACTGGCTCCCCGGAGGTATTCCATAGAGGCGCTCTGATCTCAATCTTGCCACCATGTGCTGTAATAATTTTATGCACCTCAGATAGACCAAGCCCGGTTCCCTGCTCTTTAGTCGTAAAAAATGGGCTAAATAGTTTCTTCATGATTTCAGGAGCAATTCCCGGCCCATTGTCTGCGACAATAAATTGGGCGACATCCCCCTCTCGTGTACATGATAAACGAACGATGCCCCCTTCATCCAAAACATCAAAAGAATTTTTTACAAGATTAACTAAGCACTGCTTTAGTTTGTCTCGATCACCGCGAACGCTAACAGATGGCGACTCGACCACTTGCATAGTCAGTCCCTTGGATTCAGCAAGAGTGCGAAACAAATCCGCTACAGAGTTGAGGGTATCTTTAAGATCAACTGAGGATAGATTTAATTGCACAGGCCTTGCGTAATCTAAAATGCTAGAAACTAGCCGGTCTAATCGAGCAACCTCACCGAAAAGATCGTGAAAAATCATAGTTTTTTTTGTTTCATCGCCCAAACCTTGCAGTCTGGTCAGTAGTAAGGACATGGCATTTAAAGGGTTACGAATTTCATGAGCAAGACTCGCAGCCAATGCTCCTATTGCAGCCAGCCGCTCTCCCTCAATCCGCAATTGTTCACTTTCGCTCAGACGCTCCCTTAGTTTCGCCTCCGAGGTAGCGACTTGGCGACGCATGCGGTCCAATTCTTGCCCAATGAAATTCAACTCTTCAATATCACCCGACGCCCGAACCGGCTCGTTGTAGAAACCTTGAGCAATTCTCCTGGTGGATTCTACCAGTTGTGAAATCGGTTTAGTGATAGACCGACTCAAGCCAAGTGACACCACGATAAATATCAATAACAAGCCGATTGTGATCAGCACAACCCAATGTCGTAGCGCAACCACTTGTTGCATCACATCGCTGTAATCACGCTCAACAACTACATACCAACTATAACCGGGTATTTTGAGCGCGGTGCCAAGAACGTTTCGGCGATTTGCACCAGAGTACTGGCCAACCCAAAATTCATCTCTGATGTGAGATGCTAGAGCTGTCGATGCCAAATGGCTCTCCACTAATCCTTTAATTCCGGACCTACCCGCTGTGATGAATTGCAAATCACGATCGAGTAGAAATGCATCCGTCGTCTCCGAAAGCCCAATCTTCCGATCCATCAACCCATAGATCCGCTCAAGGTCAATAATCGCCACGACAACACCCAGAGGATCTTCACCGTCGCCAATAATTGGTGACGATACAAGCTGAACTCTACCCAAACTTTCCGTCGCATAAATTGACGGAAAATTAAACCCCTCTAACCCCTTGGTAAAGAATCCCCAAGACTGGCCTCCAATTTTATACCAATCCGGATCTGTACTCCCAACACATCGGCCATCTAAGTCGTAAATCATCACATCGAGCAATTGTGGGTATTGCTTGAGACTATTTTGTAGATACGCTTCAAACCATCGCCGCTTCGGATCGCCAGACGTTAGCTGCGCGAGCATTGTCTCATTCATAACGATGCTATCAAGGCTCTCTTCTAGATCACTAAATTGATCTTGGATGAGCTGACTGAGAACAACACTTAAGACTCGCAATTCATTTGCTGAAGACTTAACAATCAGATCGGAACCATAACGCGTCGTAAATAATCCGAAGGATACCGCTAAGAGAGACATTGAGATCGCAAATGAGCGGAATATTCGTCCGCTTAACCGTTTAGCCAATAGAAATTTTATCACGGATAGAGCCCTGCTAATGATTGCGGCGACCAATACTTAGATCATCTAACTTGCGATAGAGGCTACTAAGACCAAGACCCAGGACTTTAGCTGCCTCTTTCTTGTCGTTATTGACTGCTGCCAAAACTCGCTCGATGTGCTGCTTCGTAAACACATCAATCGCAGTCTGAAGGTTAAGCAACGACGTATCTGATTTTAGACCTAGCCCACCGTCCAGCTGAGCTACGTGAAAATTTTCTGGAAGATCTGCTAATTCTAAAATGGAGTTGCTAGAACTCAAGATGATAGCCCGCTCCATCGCGTTCTCAAGCTCTCGAACATTGCCAGGCCAATGATATTCCATCAGCCTTCGAGCCGCTGAATTTCCAAGTCGACGCGGCCTCTTGGAAAACTCTTTGGTATATTTATCTATAAAATGCTGTGCCAAAACTGGAATATCTTCGGCGTGTTCCCTCAGCGCTGGCATCCTTATATGCACAACATTGATTCGGTAGAATAAATCTTGGCGAAAGTCGCCTTTTTCCACCGCTGAATTTAGGTCGATGTTTGTCGCAGCAATCAGCCGAATATCAATTTTAATCGGCTTCGTATCGCCTACTGGTGTAATCTCGCGTTCCTGCAGCACTCGAAGTAGTTTTGCCTGCATTCCTCTTGGTAATTCACCGATTTCGTCAAGGAATACCGTCCCACCGCTCGCGACCTTCAGCAGCCCATCTTTGTCCGAAACAGCCCCCGTAAAAGCACCTTTTTTATGCCCAAAGAGCTCACTCTCGATAAGATTTTCCGGAATAGCAGCACAGTTAACTGCCACAAATTTTTTTTCACACTCCGCACTACTGGTGTGAATTAATCGCGCAACAACGTCCTTGCCAGTACCACTCTCTCCAGTAATGAGCACCGTACCCTTAGTCTTAGAAACTTGCTGAATCATCTCCCTGACCTTTACGATCGGTCTGGATTCGCCAAGCAAGGTCGCGCTTGCTGATTGACTCAACCTGGCTCGCAAATCAGTCACTTCCGCGAGTAAATTTTTATGCTCTGTCAATAATCGGATTTTTTTGAGAAGTAATTCCACGTTTAGAGGCTTAAGAAAATAATCCACAACCCCTACTCGCATCGCTTCAATAACGCTGGATACATCAGCATAGGCTGTCATAATAAACACAGCCGTCTCAGGCATAAGTTGTCTAACTTTAGCCGCAACATCTAGACCACTGCCGTCCGGCATTTTAAAGTCGGTCAGTACCAAATCAAATACGGATCCACTTAAGGCAACACAGGCCTCTCCGAAATTTGCGGCCGTGATCGTCTCATGACCAAGATCCGTCAAAATTGCGGACAACGTCTCTCGCTGAATGCGTTCATCGTCAGTGATGAGTATTTTCATCGGATAAACTCGCAGCGTCCAAGCTTACGGACGCAATAAGCATGGCCAAAACTTTATCAATACGATTTCCGTCCATATCAATCACTTCAAAAATCCAATTTTTAAAGTGAACTTTTTGACCCTCTTTTGGAATGTCTTTAGCGAGATGCATAACCAAGCCACTCAAAGTTTGACCCACATCCTCAACATCCGACACGTCAAGCTCCAGTCGCTCACTTAGCTCAAAAAGGGAGACCATGCCGTCCACCAAAAATGACCCGTCCTCGCGCTGAATAAACTTATTAGAACTTTCCCCATTATCCTGAGGTACATCGCCCATGACGGCACGAATAATGTCTGTGGCCGTCACAACACCAGCTGTACCACCAAATTCATCGATGAGAACGGCTATATGTGTTCCTTTTTGCTTCATGGCATCAAGCACTTTGTCTGCACGGGCAGAATTTGGCAAAAACAGTGCTTCCGTCATACAGGCGGAAATATCAATCGACCCCTCTCGATGGAGCTGCTCAAAAAGCTTCTTGGCCGCAACGACCCCGACGAGGTTGTCCACCGATCCACGGTAAACAGGAAATGTAGAATGAGAGCTCTCAAAAATTCTTTCAATGTTAGCATCAACTGGGTCATCCAAATTAATACCCACTATCTTTGTTCTCGGAGTCATCAGATCCTGAGCCTGCATTTCGCCAAACTGTAACACACGCTTGATCATGGTCTCTTCGTTACGATCCAGCATGCCCTCTTCGGCACCCTGCTCAACGATCATCTTGAGCTCATCTTCGGTGACTGTGTGCTCATCCTCCGCTTTAGCCAGAGCTGGCATTCTGGACAGCACCGTGTCTGTCATACGACCCAATATATCGGAGATGGGAGATAGTGTTTGCCCGAGTCGATGCATAACCGGAGCTACTCTGACAGCAATCGTCTCGGGCGCAATTAATGCTAGCCGTTTGGGGAGTAACTCACCAAAAAAGACCATGACGAACGTTTCAAAAGCGACCACACCGGTCATTCCAATCGGGTGCGCCCACGGAGCCAGGTTTGGGACTGCTCGAACCAGCCATGTCTCGATGCTGTCTGAGAGTGTGGCCCCTCCGTGGACACCAGCCATAATTCCCAGAACTGTCAAACAGATCTGCATGGACGCCAAAAACCTGGTGGGAGATTCAGCCAAAGCCAAGGCTACGCTGGCACCCTCATGGCCTTGATCAGCAAGTCTTTGAAGACGCAGCTTTTTAGATGTGGCAATGGCCATCTCCGACAAAGCCAGAAATCCATTAAAACAAACGATGGAAATAAGAACTAGGCTTTGCATGTTTTTTTCGCCTCAACACGCGCCTTCCAAAACTCGATGACAATAGGCATGACCGACAAGATGATGATTCCGACGATGACGTAGTGGAAGTTCTTCTGAACTGTCGGTAAGTTTCCAAAGAAATATCCAAGCATGATAAACGGAAAAACCCAGAAAAAAGCGCCGACAACGTTATAGCTGGCAAAACGTAGATAGTTCATATGGCCAATGCCTGCCACAAAGGGCGCAAATGTTCTAACAATGGGGATAAACCTAGCGATGATAATCGTCTTACCGCCATGACGGTCATAAAACGTTTTTGTGCGCATCAAGTGCTCTTTGTTGAAGAACAGCCCCGACTCCTTCTTGAAGACTCTAGGTCCAACATAACGACCGATGGCGTAATTGACCGCATCACCCAAAACTGCCGCAATAAACAGCAAGGCAATCATAAACCACACATTGAGCCCCGTACCTTCTATGGCTAAAACGGCTCCCGTTGCAAACAGCAGCGAGTCGCCGGGAAGAAAAGGCATAATAACCAAACCGGTTTCCGCAAAAATCACAAAAAATAGCAATACATAGGTCCACGGCCCCAAGGCCTGCACCGTATCGCGAAGATGCTGATCTAAATGCAGAAAAATATCGACGACTTGCCGAACCAGATCCACTGGCGTCAACCCCCCAAAACCAGTCACAGCTTTGACTCCGCGGCATTATCTAACGGACAGGTCTAGTTTTCAATGGCTTTTAATCCACAAATAAACTAGTTATATCATCCGGTTAAGACTTGCCTCAACACATTCGCCCGAAATGAGCCTATCCCAGTCGGTTCAAAACAAACCCGAGGAGGCGGAAGGAATTAAGATGAACGAGTTTGGAATTCATTGGTTTAGGCGCGATCTAAGAATCGCGGGTAACGGCGCGCTTCGAACACAAACACAAAATCTAAAGGGCCGCGTCCTCGGCCTTTTTACGTTTGATGACAAATTCCTATCCAGACCAGACTTCAGCGTCAATCGTTTTCAGTTCTTTCTTCACTCCTTGCGAAGTCTTCGTGACGACCTTCGCGCGATGGGCGGAGATTTACTGGTATTACCTCATGGACCTGATCAGGCATTCACGAGCTTAAAAAATATTTTTGAAGCAAACAAAATCAAACCGGCTGCCGTGTCTTGGTCTAAGGACTATGAGCCATTTGCCAGAGAGCGTGACGATAGGATAAAAAAACTTTTGGACTCCTGGGGATGGTCAACCGTTATAGAGCGAGACCACCTCTTAATTGAACCAGAGGAGCTTTCATCCAATCAAGGAACACCCTACAAAGTCTATACGCCGTTCTCGCGGCGTTGGTTCGAAATTTTTGCAAGTCGCACATTTCAAGAACGTGTGGCTATTCAAAAACCCGGACTCAAGCTCCTGCAACAACT
The DNA here is from genome assembly GCA_040381655.1 of Deltaproteobacteria bacterium. Taxonomy (GTDB): domain Bacteria; phylum Bdellovibrionota_B; class Oligoflexia; order Oligoflexales; family RGVZ01; genus CAMDKS01. Next base: position 4,326 of record JBEIGW010000078.1, on the reverse strand, counting down.
TGATCTTGGCGAGATTAACAAAACATTTGATCTTACTTGGAAAAAGCTGCTGGGAGGTAACACCCCCGCCGATCAACTGGACCGGTTTATCGATGAGAATAAAAAGCGCGTCACCGTCTCCATCCCAGAAGCAGGCAGTCTTGCCGCTTGGCGCCGTGCCAAAGCATTCAAGCAAAAAATTGACGACTATGGAGAAACCAGGGATCTGCTTGATCAAGACGGAACGTCGGGTCTTTCTGTGTTCTTCAAAAATGGTTCCATAACTGTCCCTCAAGTCATCGCGATACACGGCCTTGACACGCAGGACTTCAAGTCAAAAGGTGGAGCATCCAAGTACATACGCGAGTTGATTTGGAGGGAATTTTATTACCACATCATGTGGCACTTCCCGAATGCGGAGCGAGAAGCCTTTAATCCAAAGTACAGAGACTTAGCCTGGGACAACGATCCGAAGCTATTCGAAGCATGGAAGAATGGCATGACCGGCTTTCCAGTTGTCGACGCTGCCATGCGCCAGCTAAAAACTACTGGATGGATGCACAACCGTGCGCGCATGATCGTTGCAAGCTTTATGACCAAGGATCTTCTGATCGACTGGCGATGGGGCGAGGCATGGTTTATGAATCAACTTCTTGACGGGGATCTTGCGCCCAACAACGGGGGCTGGCAATGGGCAGCTTCAACAGGGTGTGACGCACAGCCTTACTTTAGAATTTTCAACCCGGTCCTACAAAGCGAACGATTTGATACGTCTGGTAGCTACATCAGACGCTATGTACCGGAGTTACGAGAGCTAAAGAGCGCCGATATTCATTGGCCGGACGATGACACGAGAAAAAAGCTAGGCTACCCCCTACCGATTATCAAACATCGTGAGCAAGCGATTAGAGCACAGATGCTTTTCAAGCTTGCCGGGACACCAAACGAGTAAGTCTGACTAAAAAAACTAAGGCGCTGCTGCGAAAACAGCAACGCCTTAATCAATAGACTCAACCCTTAAAAACGAGCAAATGCCTTGGCGGTATATGTCGTTTTAGTTGCCGCAATCGGTGCATTTTTGCCACGATTTGGCATCTCATATTCTACGTCAAGCTGAAGAGGTAGATTCATCGTTAGGAAGCTGTAGCCAAGAGACGCATAGTTCCAAATCATCTCGGAGCGAGGCGCGGTAGATTCCACACCACCGATAGTCGTCTGCTCTGCAGAATCAAAATCGTAGGTCACGCCCACACTGGCACGCAACGACTCAAGTCCGGGTACTAACGCTTCAAGTGAGGGCTTGAGGTAAACAAAACCAACGTTGCGGACTCCGTCACGCTTCGTGTCTATTGTTACACCGCCTTTTTTACGCGTAGTACCTGCCACACCAACTTCTGATTGGTTCTGCCAAGACACCATGAACCAATCTAACGGTAGCATGTCGACGTTAATTCGACCTCCGACCTCCCAAGCTCCGCGGGTTGAATCAAGCTCATTGCTAGCGAGGTCTCTGTTTCCGGTCGGGAGACGAACGCCACCAGCCAACGCAACAAAAACAGCACCTGAATCATAGGCTTCGTACAGCACTCCAAGAGTTGTGTCACCCATGCCACTTCCGGCTTTGGATTCAGCGATCGTCGCGATGCCAGAGCTGATCTTAGCTTCAGTGCCTGCTGCGGCTCTCGTGGCGTAATCTTTTGCAGTGACCGTAGAACTTCCCGGTCCAAAAGTATTGGCAAGACTCAGATCACTTGCTTTATCCGATTTTAAAGCCCCGCTTTGGTATGCGGAGGTACATGTTTCCTGGGTTCCTCCACCTGCCTTAACACACCCACCAATAAAAACTGTTGCGATAGCACTTGATAGAGATGACTCATCAGTAATCGTAACACCGGTAGCCGCGAGGGCTGCCGTATTTGATTTATAAGCTGCACCTTTAGCATCCGAATAAGCCTTGGAGCTTTTATTAACTTCTGTCTTTTGGCTGCGAGCAAAATCTGTTCGCCACTGCAAGGACACTTTATCGGTCAGACCGTACTCAGCGATAAAAGCACCGCCAGCGGCGCTGAACTTAACAATCGAATCTGACTTTTTGCCGTCCTTATCATAGGACTCTGAACCTGTGGCTACCTGATACGGCAAACGAAACCGGGCAACTCCGGTTGGAAGGGTCTTACCCTCTGGCAGCAGTGCATAGGATAGTTTTTTTGTGGATACGTCCTCTTGGGCCATTGCTTGCGTATTCAAACAAAGCGCAAACGACGCCGCCAACAGATAGCTTATTCGCATAATTAGTTCTCTCCTCGGCAGATTTAATCTAAAAAAATTCTATGACCATTCAGCTTATGATTCTGAGCATCATAAGTCTCACAGCACGAGTCCGCAATAATTTAAATCCGCAGCATCATTCGCCGGAGGTCTTCATTGAGCCGACGGCAAGGGACTTTTCAGAATATCGACGAAACTGGCCCCCTTGATGAGATCCAATTTTGGAGAATCTGTAATCGTCATAGTCTGTTTAAGAGGCAGAGCGGGATACCTTGAAGACACCCACAATTGAACGTCAGCGGAAATCTGATATCCGCCGTAGGACACATTGCTTAGTTGCATATCGTAACGCTGCGTGGGCACTGATTTACCCTGCAATGTAAGCGCCTCGTTAGACTTACCTTTAACGAGAAGCTGCCCACCCAAGGTCGCGATGGCTATCGGTTGCGGAATTTCTTTCTGGCAGCCTTGCAAGAACTTTGACTTCTGGAGCGTTACCGTTTGCTGCTTCAGACTTGAGGAAAACTGCTGAATAATTGGGCTTGTCACTGTAATCGTCTGAGAGATAGCCTCCGACGATGACGACGAAATGACGACATTACGATCAAAACGATCCGTGAAAATCGATGCAGCAAGGCTCGTGTCATACACAAACTGAGCGCCTTTTGGCTGTTGACGGGTTGCCAGAGCCCATTGGGCGTCACAGTCTAAATTTTCGTTGTTAGCACCAGTCGCAGTCTGTTCAGAGCCGCTTTGAGGTTTTGGCGCTTGCCGTTTTGATTCTGTTTTTTTCGAACTATCCAAGCAGGCAACAGACAAGACCATCACCGGCAGTGTTAGGCATGAAACAAGCTTGAGCATAGCCTCTCCAATAAATCTTGAGGCTTTTCGGCATCTTAGCCCCAGAACTTAAGTTCTGGGACAAAGGCTATGTGTGACTTGTGGTTAAGTGAGGCTAATTCTGAGTTCTTTTAGGCCCCATGAAGGTACGGCGAGCAAGATAATTACCCAAATATTGGTCAAAAGCCGTCTTACTGATCACTCGACTAAGACGGGTAAAATCAAGCTCGCTGTCCAGCGTTTCCATGGCGGCAAATTGCAAAATATTATCGACCAATACGAGAGTCGGCTGATCGACTTCAGCAGATGCTGGCAGTATGGTACCCGACTGAGCTGCCTCCGGAAAACGACGCCAGCGTCCATCAGTACTGACACTGGCCGCACCTTCTCCGACAACCAAGAGATTGAGGGGGTTTTTTTCCTCAGTCCACTTGGGCTCTAACGACTCTCGGACCCACGTCATGATTTTCGGTAGCTGTTCTTTCGCCAACAAGCATCGATCGGACCCCACGCATTGGGACGGCCAATTCACCACAATAGTCACTGATCGGCGCAGCTGATCGCGGGTCAACGGACGACCACCCTCATCCCGCATGACAAATTCACCGACAACTCCGAGTGTCACTGATTCAACTGCTCCGTTGAAATGCAGCCAGACCCGCGCCGCTAACGGAACCAAGCAAACCATAAGAGCCAAACCGGCCCAAGTCAGGGCTCTTTTATGAGCTGTACGGCGCATGATGGGATCCTCCAACCAACTGAAATAACAATCGTTTAGATGGAGACCTATAACCCGCCCAGTCCTTAAACTCACGTTAAATCGTTAAAATAGCGGTCTTCCTTAAAAAAAGACTGCAATTGATTCTTTTTGTGGCATTTTTAAAAGCCAGCTGTTATAAATTCTTATAGAGCACACTATTTGGTTTTTAGGGTGCAGTATCAACAGCGTCACCGGAAAAGTGGGAAGTCCGCTTGTAAAGGTGAGCAAAAATTATGAGTAGGTTTTGGGACATGGGAAAGAAGCTTTACATTGGTGGACTACCTTACAACACATCGCAAGAGGCGCTTGCTAGCCTTTTCAGCGAAGTAGGGACAGTCGAGTCAGCACGCATCATCACAGATCGTGAAACAGGTCGCAGCAAGGGTTTTGCGTTCGTTGAAATGAGTTCCGATGGTGAAGCTCAAGCAGCTATCGACAAATTCAACGGTCAAAACTTTGAAGGCCGTCGCCTGACCGTT
>JBEIGW010000077.1:0-10554 GCA_040381655.1 Deltaproteobacteria bacterium | reverse complement strand
GTTTTACGCGGAGCATAATATTCGCATGATGTCCCTAGAACGATTCTGCGCGGGCTTGATTTAAGCAGCCAGCGATCACGCGACGAGCTAGCGGAGATCATCGTTGCAAGGATCGGTGGGACCATATACAGCCGACTGACTCGAGTATTGATTAACCATTTCGCTAAATAAACTTTGCAAAGATTTCACGTCCGCCCGCGAAGGGTTACTCCGACGTCGTGGCGTGTCTGACCATCTGTGACCAAGGAATAGTCCCCCACCGGTTTGAATAACTACATGATTAGGGCAAGGGCGATTTGTGTAAAACGCATCATTCAAACAGGAACAGGCCTGGCGCCCCATTGATCAGATTAGTAGATCAGATTAGTAAATCTTTCCTTGATACAATTCAGTGAGGAAAACCTCTACCGGAAGAATGTCAATACCTTGGCGTGTCTCGGAAGTAGTGCCGTTATAAACGATAATCTTGCGCTGGGCGGTTGTATTTTTTTGATCGGAGTCAAATCGAATTAAAAAATCTAGCCACTCACTTCGAATTTTTTTTCCAAGCTTTATTTCAATGGCGATGACTCGGTCACTTCTCGTCTGAGTTCGTTTTTGGAGCTGGATAATAAGGTCGATATCCCCACCACTACGAAGAGCGTAGTAGAATAGGTCGCGTTTTTTGCCTAGGTATTCATTATAGCAGCTGACTTCATTTAATATGAATGTCTCAAACAAGAATCCTCGATAAGCATCATCAATTTCATCTCGTGTAAGCCCTGCGGCTGCACGAGCAACACCGCTATCAAAAAAATAAAATTTTGGATGGGTTACTTCGTTAACTCTGAGGCCAGGCTGGTATGCGCGGAGTCGAAATCCCAAAAGCGTATCCGCTAAAACCTCGAAGTAGTTATCCACGCTGGGCCGCTTAACTTTGGCTTCCCTGGCGATATTCTCGACATTTAATATTTGCCCGTTCATTTGCCCGGCAACATAGAGAAATCTTGAGAATGGGTCCATTTTGCGAACGATACCCTCTTCAATAAGCTCCTGGCGTAGGTAGTTGTCAATGTAAGCCTCAAGTGTTTCCGCTCGATGATCGGGGGCGCTCAAAATGAGTGGTAATGTCCCCCAATCTATGAGGTCTTGAAATTTGAAATCAGCTTTAATAAGACCAGATTCATACTCTGGGAAAACGAGCGGGAACATGCGGTGGTTTAGTGCCCGGCCTGCAAGTAAGTTTGCTCCGGAGCGTTTTAATTTTCGCGCACTCGATCCACTGAGAGCGAAGTTTATTTTTTTGTCTTCGTAGATACTATGAACCTCATCGAGGAGCGCGGGAATCTTTTGAACCTCATCGATAAGCACCCAATCTCCACGCTTCAGTTTCGCCACTCTTTCGTGAAGTATGGAGGGATCTCGTTCATATTCAAGTCTTTCGCGAGATCTTAGTAAGTCAATTTTTAACGCAAAATCATGCTGCTTAAGCCAAGTGGATTTACCGGTTCCTCGTGGTCCGAGTAGAAAAAAGCTTTTTTGGGGGAATTGGAGAAGCCGTTTAAACATGAATGGTGATCTCGTTATGACATTGGCACGATTCTTTATTTACATAATACAATATGTAATATAGAATTGTCAATTAAAAATATATTACGTATGAGAAATTGAAACTTCTATTTCACGGTCTAAAATCACCAAAATGGCCACTGGCGCCAGGGTTTAATTGCATTGAGTGCAGCAGCGATATGACTCCCATGATTATTCCTCCTCGAGGTTTAACAGTCTATCTCTCTGGCGTCCATGATGAGTCGCCCTCGAAGGTTGCGGTATCCAAAGGGAGTGTTCCCAGAGTGAAGCTTCGGTGGCGCTGAAGATTCGGACAGATGGCTTTTTACCGAAAGTCTCAGGGACACACCGGCTTCTAAAAGTGTCTTTCTGATGAAGCTTTTTGACTTGTTTAGGTGCTTTGAAATTTGGCGTAAAGAGAGTCCAGAAACGTAGAATTCGGCTGCTCTTGAAGAAATTCCCTCTTTTGAGAGTGATGGAAAATCATTATAATCATGGTGTTGCAGTGGTTTCCAGTTTGTCTGCCCACCCCGACCATTTTTTTGAGACTTAGTATCAAGCAGTTTTTCAGGCAGGGCGCATCTATGCGCACGACCATCAATCGAATCAATCATTTCTAATCAACCAAAATAACTAGGACCGACTTCGATGCCGAGATCGGAACCTTTCCAGAAATTTCGCAAAATTTCTCGGCGATGCTGCCACTTGCTACCAGCGGGTGCTACCAGCAAGATGATAGCGCACATCGCTAAATTGAATTGAGGTTGGTTGATGCCGATAAAAAAAGCCCGCCGTTAAGGGGCGGGCTGCGTAGGATGTCTGAACTACTGGCTTTAATAAGCAGGATCTAGTGTCGTCATGTTTTCTACAGTGAAATTTAGAGCGCTAATTGTCTCGTCAAATTTCCAATCGCTTGATGCTGATTTGGCCAGTATTTTATCTTTGATCATTGTGAGGGACGAGTTTAGCTCCGTGGCTGTCAAATTAAATCCACTGCAAGCTCCACCAGAAACGAAGGAACCTGTATCCATCGCAATACACCCCACAAATGGGTGCCCCGTTCTGAGAGATCCGTTTTGAGCCCCCGAATCTAACTCAGCGAATCCGATAGAGGCGTTCGTTTGGTCCTTGTTACCGCGACCTGCGAACAATGTTCCGTGCTTTAAAATCAGTACACCACTCACATATTGGCTTGCGCCGTAGAATCCCCATACGCCAACATTTTTTGTGTTTTCATCAGCGGTAAGCCTGTAGTAGGTCAACGTTCCCTGCTCAGTAGAGCTTGAATTAATAAATCCCCGTTCAAATCCCTCGAGTTTACTGATTTTTGCTGCGCTACTGTATTCTAAGTACCAGCGTGACGTTAGCTTTCCACCGTCACTGACCTCAGTACTCATGACGCGCTTTGTTGTCCCATCGTCGAACAAAAACACATGATTTTCAAAAAATGGTGATTTGAGATGAATATGGCGTGCGAACTGACCGCTTGTTTCAGTAACCGTAAACGAGATCTCAACTGAATCTACGGGTAATTCCATGGACGATCCGCAGAACGTATTGGATTGGGTCATCATAGCTTTTGTGATTGTTTTGTTACTTGTTTGGGCCGCGGGGAGTCCCCCTCCAGTGCCGAGGTGGAAAACCAGGGTGCAGGCCAGGTCCATGCTGTTCTTAAGTCGTCCCATTACCCCCACCGCTGCGCCTTCGCGGTTCCCATTTCCAGGCAAAGTTTTAAAATTTTTGTTTAACTGATCGTCAAAAAAATCCTTTGGCGAAGAAAACTGAGACTCACCTCCACACGACTGGTCGCCACCGCAATACATGTTACCAATCGTCTCGCCAGTGCTCCAATAAGTCGAAGACATGTCGTTGTCAGCGAGCATGGCAGTCCCGGTGGTACTATTCATCTGAGTTGTCGTGCCGTAAGCCGCAATATCGCTGGCTTGAATTTTTGTTGATACTTCTAGGACTAAAGCTGCAGCATTTTCCGCCTTTTGCCCGCTTGATGTGTCGTCTTTTTTATCTTTTTTACCACAGCCGGTTATCGCTAAAGTTGTAACAACACAACCTACGGCACAAAGTCCAAACATTTTACGAGTCAACATTTAGTCCACCTTTCCGCTTACCATTAAAATATTTTTAGGAATAACAGAGGGTGAATTTTATCAAAACCGGGCAGGGATTGAAAGTTATGGCGGGATCTATTGATAAATTTGAGATTAAGAGCCCACAGGCTCCACTGCTATAAAATAGATCATCAACCCTAATGGATAGGTTAAAGGATTTTGCCGACCATATTAACCTTGACCATCGAAGTAATGGGTTGATCCCTTTACTTGCAGCGCACTGACGGCTAAATTTCAAGGGATCGTTTAGTGATATTTGGAATGGCGGAGAATATCGCATCGGCGTTGACGGTAGCAATTCGTGGAACTCATTTAATTATGATTTGAATTTTGCTATGGCTTCCTGCGTCTCTAAAGATTCTGCGAAGTAATATTGTCATCAATGAAACCCACCTCCATTTTTAAGTGAAGGTGAAATTTTCCTCGACCTGCCAACTATATGAAATCTTCGATTTTTAGATGCGGTAGCTCTGTTGGGTGGGGTCGATAGATTGCCAGCCGTGCTTCAATTTCCTACAATCTTGCGGCCATTCCCAAAGCACTGGCACGTATCGGCATCAAGCAGGACCAGATCGTGAGGATAGAATTGAATGAGGCGTTTGCGGCACAGGCGCTTGCCGTCGTCCGCGAGCTGAAACTCAACCACGCGATCCTCAACCCGACGGGCGGCGCGATCGCCCTGGGACATCCGCTTTGCGCAACCAGAGCAAAACTGGCGGCGACGTTGATCCATGGCATGCACAGGGACAATCAAAAATACGGCATGTTCAGCAAGTGTATTTCGCACAGGGGTTTGGTAGAAAATGATCACAGCGTCTGATACACTTGAACAAACCAAACCTAAGGAAGAGGTCTACATAAATTATGAAAACGTTATTAGCCGTATTTCTTTCCACCTACATGTTACTTTCTTTTCCAAGTTGTTCTGATTCAAATAAATCCGACAAGGGCGCACCAGGAAAGTCTTACACTTTTTCTGCTGCTGGATTCGGATCCTTCAAGCTAAAGGCAGCAAGTCTGACTAGTGCTGAAAAAACCCTGGGTACTGCATTGGCAACTGGACCGGCTCTGTGTAGTAGCGTGGTATGTTTTACTCCAACCTCACTGACTGGGAAGTACTTCGGTACCGGTTTTTTAATCCAGTCTAATGGCAATGGCATGGTAGCCTATTTTGGTCAGGATAACTGGTCAAGTATCACTGGCACATCTGAGAAATATTCGTTTGATACAGCATCTCCAACAACCCATTCAGGCTCACTCTTTTGCTGCAATGGGTCAGGTGACTTGACTTCATCGAACACCTACATAAGCGATGCGATCTATCTTTTTGCCTACCTTGATGCCACTTTTACTGTATCTGGTGTAAGCAACCCTTCGATGAACCGGGAGTTTACAGTGAGATTCATCCTTGCAGACGATGCCGTAGCATCCGCAAAACGCGGAGACCTTATGCTAAAGGATCCAGCGGACAACGTCTTTAAATGGATGGACCCATCAACATCGGCAGATGGAATCACGGGACAAGGCACTCTTGTAATAACTCGTCCGTCCTCCCCTGTTACTATGAATACGTCAGTTCAGAATTGGACAAATCCAAATGGAACAGATAAAGGCAACCAGACCATTCCAGTCATCAATGCGCCACTTTTGCCTGCTTCAGGAGAAGTCTACCAAGTTAATGAAAGTGATCTTAACGTAGCGGGTAAGACATACACCTATAACTTTGACCCAACAAACTTCGTCATGTTTCCAACGTTTCAGACGGCGGACAAAGATTCTTTGTACTCATACTTTCAGCTTCTTTCTAACATCCACTTAGCTGGCCTACCGCATAGCGGCCAACCTCTCGGAGTCGGCAATCCTGCCTCTACTACGTTGACCGTAACCGGGCCTTAAGGCACTGAACAGAATACCACTTTGTTCCAGACGAAATGGAACAAAGCGGCGGCATGAATGAATCCCATTTCTTGCCGATAAGCTTCCCAATCTCTTTATGCGAATGCACAGAAATCAAGCAGATTGCGACACATTCATAGACTGTTTCCAACACCCTGAAAAGGCGTTACCAAGATATTCGTTTTCGAAGGTGAAATAACAGGAAACTTTCAGCTAACACCTAATTGATTGAACGGCCATTGAGTCCTGCACCACACTGCAGTTTTAGATGCTCTTCTATCCTGTAGACATTTCGTCCGTTGTATCCAGTTGCTTGCGTCATTGGTTGACGTGGTGTGTCATGTAGTATTGGCCTCGCCAGTGATTTTTTCATTGGCATAGGACTTCATGGTAATTTACGAGCGTTACAGGCCTGGGTTCTCAATTAACGGTCGACTGTGCTTTATCAATCAGTGGCGAGAGCTTGGCCAAAGATTGAGTTTGAATATGCCACTAGCGAGCAATCCATTTCGCCACATGTGACAGCAGAATTTGAGAGATATAATCGCTGTGGGATCTAGCCTGCCGCGATCAGCGCGTTCATGAGATCCAAGGACTTTCAAATTGAGGTCGGTCCTGGTGGCGCTAATCCATCGAGTGTTTACTGCACGCAGGTTGGCGGCAACAGCCGTATCCTCAGGACCACCGGGGGCGAAACTGGCGCTTGCGAATTTACTGACAGCTACTTGATTGAGGAGTGGACGTTGCTTGGCGGATTTGATGATGAGTCAAACGCGAAACTTACCGCGCTGATCAGGAAATAGGGCACCCCGAAGAGGATCGCAAAATTCCTGATCAGATATTCGTTCTGAAGCTTCTGGGCCGCTCGGTAACACTTCAAATGACTCAACTCGTGGTTCTCCTGCATTTATATTAATATTAATGGGCTGTTATATAAATTCCCTTAAGTCTGCCGACCTAAGTGCCGAATTCTCGTTGCAGCCGAAAGCGAGGGAACAATGATGAAAACTATCCGCTTCACACCTTTGATTTTTTCTCTCCTTTTCAGCACGCACTTTGCCTGCAAAGATGATGAAGAGTCGGTGCCGGACGCGGCAACAGAGCCAGTGCCGTCGATTGTTACTAGTGGAGCAAATCCCACACCAGATGCACCACTTCCTCCGCCGGTGCCAAGTATCGAGATTACCACTAGGCCAGTGGATCCGACTTTCAACACTAGCACCAGTATTTCATTTGCTGCGAAACATTTTACTGCATCGTCATTTAGTTGTTCTGTCGACGGAGCAATTTTTACTAGCTGTACATCACCTTTAGCTATTACTGGTCTTTCAAACGGTCGGCACGTTATCGTCATAAAATCTGTGACCTCTGGCAATGAAGTTAAAGCGGACTATGGTTGGACGGTCGATCAGACTATCGAGCGGATGCCAATTACAACACATCTACCTTATTCAACTTTGATTCAAGACTATGTCGAATCTGAAGGCAGTATCTACTTTGCGTCAAATCGAGGGATTATCTTTTCAAGAGACGGTGGAAAGACAGCGACGGTTAAAGACGTATCGACAGGCATGCCTACTCGTTTCACCTACAAAATTGAGGTGGTGGGGCAGAAACTTTTCGTAGCAACACAGGAAGGTCTAGTCGTTTCTAATGACCTAGGTGTAACGCTGGCGAATAAAACTACGTCAAATGGACTACATAACAATTATGTTAGCTGGATCTTCTATGACAGGAAAATCGGCCGGCTGTATGCGTTGCACGTGACCGGTATATCTTACTCCGACAACGGCGGCGATTCGTTTTCTATAAAGACTGCGTTTACTGGTCTCGGTACAAATGCATTTACCCAAATGTTTGTGACGAACGAAGGTCAGATCTATCTTCTCGCGACAGATAGTAAGATCTACACAGCTTCAAGTTTAGATGGAACCTATACTTCCGTTAAGCAAAGTGTCTCGCGGATGTTTGTGACACCAAGTGGTAAACTCTACGCGGCAACTTCAACTGGTTTGCACTACTCTTTGGACAACGGAAGAACGTTTGTAAATAAGCAAACCGCCGCTGGTTTGCCATCTAATATTGTTTATTCTGTAGCTGCATCAGATGACGGAAAGACCATCCTTGTTGGTACTAATGCTGGATACGCCTATTCATTCGATGCAGGCGAGTCTTTTATCGGTGGATCGATATCTCTACTATCTACTGGTATAGCGCCTCATGCTATCGGCCGCGTTTTTCTAGCGGAAAGTGGACGGGCGATGATTTCTGACCAAACAACCCCAACTCTTACAAACTTCCAGATGCGTGATATCTACCGAAGCTACACCGATCATATGTCTCCTGTTGCATCGAAAACATCTTTCGTTCAAGGAGCAGCATTGGGATCAGGCGTTAGTGCTTTGTGGGCACTGGCGTCTGATGAAACAACTCGGAAGAATAACTTAGTCTATGAAATTTTTGGTGCAGCTGTTGGCACAGATTTTAGTGACCTCAAATCAGTTTATCTAAACGGCGATCTTATTGGCCGTTTTCAAGGTGTTGGTTCTGCTCCAGTTTATTTGGATCCAGATGCAGATAGGCGGTTAGCCCTTGTTGTAAAAGACGAAGCAGGTAATAAAACAGTCTATAACGCCTTCGATGCTAGCAGCGGGTCAACTGTAGCAGCTCAGTCTTGGACTGAAGAAAATGCCGATGGTGGCATGGGAAAACTCATCGATCATCGAGTAGTCAAACATGCTGGTAAGCTCTACATGGTAGGCGGTGTGATTCTGGACCCAATGCCCATCACCGTTCAAAACAAAGTCTATTCGACTCTAGACGGTGCTAACTGGTCTGAAGTCGTCCAAACAGGAAGCGGCGCTGAGCGTGCAAACCACGGGCTTTTGAGCTTTAACGATAAAATCTGGATCTCTGGTGGGTCTGATCTTAATGGGCTTCCTTTGGGAGATGTACTTCATTCTCCCAATGGCGCAACGTGGACGACAGCAACCAACTCACCAGCCTTTGGACCGCGCCGCGGCCATGGGATGGTAGTTTTCAAAAACAAAATGTGGGTGATCGGTGGTAACACAAAACCCGTCGGTGGCAGCTGGGCGATGAAAAGCGATGTCTGGTCATCTACTGATGGTGTGACCTGGGTGAAAGCGACTGAAACTGCGGGCTTCACAGCTACGGCAAATGTTAATGTCGTTGCAACGTCTCATTATCTTTATTTCTTAGGTGAAGGCACTGACACGTCGGTCTGGCGTTCTGCAGACGGAGCGACTTGGGAAAAGGTTCTTGATAAACGTCCTACCGGCACAAACTCTAGCTTTGCTGCATTGGTGCATGATGGTGAGATTTATACTGTGGGTGGATCAAAGACTAACGCCGGGGTCTGGAAATCTCCAGACGGAGTGATTTGGGAAAGTGTATCGACAGGTTCGACGATTCCGGAGCGTGAAGACCACACCGCAATAAGTTACTTTAATAAAATTTGGATGTTCCAGGGTATCAATTATGGATACAAAGCTGATATCTGGTCGGGGGAGTAAGCATCGGTATTGAACTGAGGCTGCTCATAAAAATACAAAGGCGAGCTTTGAAGCGGCTATTCTTTATTATGAGCGATGCGTAGGATTTGTTTCAAGGAAATCCTACGTATCCTTATTCCAGTTTTTTTCATTCGCTCTTTCTGAGGAGGGCTGATATTTTGTCGGTCGGTCGGTAGTCGCCGGACCAAGTTTAATCGCAATATTTTCTAGCCTAGAAATCCGTTATCAATTCAATTTTACAATTCAATTTTACAATCTAATTCTCTCCTTCTAAAGCTTTTCACCAAAAAGCCTATAAAGCATTATTGAAGGAGGAACCCAGAAAATTCACTCTTCTGGATTTATCAATCATCCAGATGGATTTCATCATGCCTCTCTACTTCTACAAGAAAACTTCCCGAAGGAGTTTCGAGGCATGGATGATTTTTTCATTCGCGGATTTATCAATCAGATTAGACGCATTCTAGAACCAGTGGCTCACGGACTCGGATTTACCGCTTTGCCAGAATTTGCATGTGCAGCATCAACATGCAAGCCGAAGCCAAAAATATTTCCGCTAAAGAAACAGTTTACCGATCCTAGTTATAGGATCTACAAGAAGCATCGAAGATGACCCAGTCGATTTGAGTATATTTTTGAGCAGTACAATGCCGGTAGGTGAACGTAATGCCTAGACAACTATCCACGTCAAGGTGCTAGGAAAAATAAATAACAAAATCAGAGCCTAACGGACATTTTGTCTGTACGCTTGTCCCAGACAAGATGTCAGTCTAATCTAGCACCCCCAGCAACCGCAGCAAAAATATCTGCTCCAACCTCATCATTTCCGCCTAATAGATTAGCTCTTGTCGCTGCCAGACTGCCATGTGCCAAGAGAGCATCCTTCAAACAGGGACGAGCTCATAATATCAGAAGATGCTCTCTGGGACGCTCGACTGACTTGAGTATTGATTAACCATTTCGCTAAATAAACTTTGCAGAGACTTCACGTCCGCCCGCGAAGGGTTACTCCGACGTTGTGGCGTGTCGGAGTAAGTCGTGAGTCGGTGATGAAATGGAATCAACCGGTGCTTAGAATATATTTTGTAAAGTATGCTTTACAAAAATAATTAAATCTATTAATCCGAATGAATATGGATACTTATAAGAGTATCTCTGACTGCAAATTTGACAATCAGGCTGGCTGAGCCAAAGCTATAGCTGAAATCACTTCACACAATATCAAGAATACAAATAAATATAATTTTGCTCGCATAAAAACGGTCCCATCTCAGACACGAACTGAAAGGAAAAGTGTTCGAATCAGCTATTTACGGATCGCAGTCACCTTATTACTTCCACATCCCCAGCCGCCACTTGGTCCAGTCAAGTTTACAGAGTAAATAGTGTCGCGGTTCAGCGGGCAGCTTGCATTACCAATCCATTGGTTGCCAGATCGCGTCCAGCTT
>JBEIGW010000076.1:0-10565 GCA_040381655.1 Deltaproteobacteria bacterium | reverse complement strand
GGCGTTGCTGAGCAAAACCGATGATCATACCCCTCATCCTGTTGCCAAGATCTCTGATAAAGATGATCTAGACAACATCCTCGATCACCTCGAGAAAAAAATGAACGATCAAGACGCACTCGAGCTACCGGACACAAAAAATTTACCAGAAAAAAAGCTCCATACTGGTTCCAAGAAAGCTCGCGACCTAGCGCCACAAATTCCTAGTGTGAGCCAGAAATCCTCTGCTCGTGAAAAAACCCTGAAGGATATTCAATCCAAAATAAGCGAGTACGACAACAGAATCGAAATTATCGAGTCCGATTTGCGCCGTCTTCGCGCAAACGTGTATGACGCATCAGTTACTGACAACCTAGTTGCCATCGAAATACGACCCGCAGAACCGGCAAAATTTCTGATCAGAGACCTCAGAGCAAACCTTGATGGTAATACGCTCTACAACCGTCGAGATTCGTCTGGTTTGTGGATGCCATCAAAATCGATCATTCTTTTTCAAGGCCCACTTAGACCAGGTGACCACCAGATCGATCTGTCCACCGTTGTGGTCCCGTTATCCCATGACGGACTAAAGTTGCCAACTTCTGAGCACAGAACCCTGGATCAATCGTTCCGATTCCAGGTATCTGAGGGTAAGCAGCGGCGGCAGCTTGTTCTCGAGATCTCAAATACCGACGACGAAAACCCCAAACCCATAGCACGCCTACTCGAGAGCGAGATAAAATGAACGCTGTGCCATCAATACTATTTTTATTCATGATCGCCACCGCTCTGGCAGTTCCAATTTATGCACAGAGCGAACCGTCTGCCAATGTTGTCACGGTCGGCGATACTGATACCGAATTAAAATCCGTAAAAAGCAGGCTTAAAGATATCCGAGGCGTAGTATCAGCCCTTGAAAGAACCATCACGGCTCCGGGGCTCGGCGCCCAGGTTCTAGAGGCTCAAAAAGCTTTTGAAAGCGCAGACCGAAACTTCGAGGCAGGCAACTGGACCGTAGCCGTAAACGAGGCAAAAAGATTTCTTGATCTGACACAAAAGCCCGAACACAAGACATGGCTAAGAGCTCAATTTATTCTTGCGCGAGGCCTTGAAGAAACGGGGCAGCCCAAAAACTCTACTAAGGCTTATTTAAATTACTTAGCCACGGTGGCCACTTCGAGAGAACAAGGACAGCAAGAGCTCACCGAAGTTATCGGCCGTCTCGTCCGCCTTGCCACCAAGAACACAAAAACACCACAAGCAGAGCTCTCAAAATTTATTTCATCACTAGTCGCGTCCACTCAGCCACTTGAAATTTCGGACCAAGTAAAATACCTCTCTGGCGTCGCAAGCTCTAACATCGGAAAACGCGGGCTCGCCGTGTCCTGGCTTGAAGAGGCGGACCACGCGGCGATATCCCCTGAAACTAAAGCACGCTCGAAATACTTCAAGGCTTTGATAGCTATTCATGATCAAAACTGGCCAATAGCATCCCAACAACTCGACGGAGTCATCAACATTGTTGGTATTAGCCAAAGTATGAAAGATTTGGCGCACTTATCACTTGCTCGCGTGCTAATCAAACAGCAAAAACCGAACCTTGCACTGAAAAATTACGACAGCATCAACGACTCGTCCCAAAGTCATCGGGATGCAAATCTAGAAAAACTATTCTTGCTAATCGAGCAGAATCGCAGTGATGACGCTCTAAAGACTTCAAAGTTGTGGCTAACAAAATACCCAAGTCATCAGGATGCCATACACGTAAAGTCAATTGCAAATTGGCTGGATTTGAAAACCGGAAATCTTGACGCCGCAAAATCTGGCATAGAGAAAACCCAGGAACTGCTTATAGGCATCCGTTCTGATTTAAAAACCAGATTTAATGGTAAAACGTTCACCAAAGATGACGCTGAACGCCTCGACGCCTTGACCCGAGCTCACGTGGCGAGTGTGCAAGAACTCGATGATATACGCACGATGTTTCGTCAATTAGACGACCTAAATGGACGTCTAGCTGACATCGATGGCGTTGAAAGGGGTCTTATCTTCGCACTTGCGCGAGGCGACCTACGTCAATTTCAACCAGCGTTGGCCAATCAACTTTTACAGTATGACGCTCTGGCCGACGAAACCCTTCAAGCCGGTTCCAAGCTTATCTATCTGGATCGTTTACGACTTGAAGGACAATTGACCGATTTAGATAAACAGCGCCTTGATGCAAATGCGCGGCGTCGAACTGAAATATTCGGAAAATACGCGCGTTTGACGCGACAGACCCAGCGCTGGTTCGCTTGGGCTCCAGCAGCAGAGCAGCTCGCCAAACTTGCAAAAAACTGGGAGCGACTAGACGTCATTGCTGGTGAAAGCGCAGCCACCAGTGTCGTCTCTGAAAAAGATCCAGAGGTCACTAACCTTCAGGATCGAATAAAATCTGCCCGCGAGGATATGCTGGCAACACTTCGCTCATTGCAGACAGCTAGGGCGGCGACGCTTGCCAGTCACAGCGAATTGACTGACTCGCTAGCTATATTTGATGCATATAAGGAGCTCGCAGCGGAGGATATGACAATACTGGCGACCTATTCACCCGCGGTCACCAGCACAATCGAAAAACTCGACGATGCTGACGCCAGGGCTGCACGAGAGGAATGGACATACACAGCAAATGCACTAAAGTTAAGTATGTTAGAACTAACCGCAAGGGCCCACGATGATGTCATGTCAGTTCTGAATAGCCTCGAAAAATCAGACAGAGCAAAGTCTCAGATTTTAGCAGACATCAATACGTTACAATCTGCACTTGAGACTAGTGCTGCGGAGCATCTACCCTCCATAATCTCGCAGTTTGACTACGCAATAGGTCAGCGTATGGGCAAGCAGCTGAAATGGGCGGGAGACCTGGAGTATCTAAAGTATGCCGAATCCACAAACGCCCAAGACGCTGCCCGCAGAAGACACGACTTGGAGAAGCAAATCCTATCTGACAACCTTAGAGACAACGATCAAAGGAGCTCAAAATGATGCGAAAAAACAAGAGAGAATTCGCGTCATCAATGATCTTGGCTATGCTGTGCTTTTCGACGACGACGTCGCACCTTTCTACCGCGAGGGCACAGACACAGATTAATGATGAAATTCCCGAGCCTGAGGCCTTATCAGCTTATAGACGCTTCTGGGATGCTTTTCAGGTTTATGAGCGAAAACGCAGGCAAGCTGCTGTAAATGAATATCAAAAAGCCAACGAACTGGCCGAGCAAAATTACCGTAACTCTAATAACGAATCTCTAAAAGAGCGTAAAGCAACCATCGAAAATGCCATCGGACGCTATCAAGAGACTCTGGAAAAAGCGTCCGACACAAGCAGTCGACCATACGTCTTGCTTAATCTTGCCCAGATGTACGCTGAACTATCTTTCTTGCGGCATGAGACTGGGGACAGCCATGACGGCTCAGCAGTCAAATCTGCACTTTCCGCGCTGGACGATCTAGAACGTAGCCACGCCAATTTCGAGAAGCTGTCTGATGGATTATATCTTAAGGCCACGCTGCTTGAAACAAGTGGTGATAGAAAGGCGGCATATCCAATTTGGCTTAAACTCGCTAATAGCGGCTTTAACAGATTTGCATTACATGCCAACCTGGTGATTGGGGATGCGGAGTTTGACAATGCCTCACCTGAAAAAGCCGTGAAATCCTATGAACAGGCTCGAGATATTCTTGAAAAGATTGACGACAGAGATCGCGGCATTGATAACATTCGTATCGGCTATCGTTTGGCCTGGGCCACGTTTAAGGCAGGCCGCTACCCAGGCACGTTAGATTCCATTCGAAACGCGCTCTCGAAAGACGGGATAGCAAAGTCTAGTGCACAGCGAAATCACCTGATAGCCGACCTTGGTGACTTAACGGCTTATGCTCTATTCGCTCAAAATAATGACGATCGAGCTAAGATAATTCTATCAGATAGAGGTTTTCTACAGGTTTCCCCCCGGGCATCATTCACACTTATGTCACAATACATGAATGCCAATCTACCTCGTAACGCTTCCGAGATTGGCAGTATCGCCGTAGCCGAGTTCCCTCATTCACGGGAGTTTCCAGAGATTCTCCGCCTCAAAGCTACGGCTGACGACAAAGCGGATAGACCGGCAGCAAAACTTGAGGCGCTCGAAAAACTTAGCCTTCTTCTTCCGTCAAATTCTCTTTGGCGGCTTCGTAACTCCGATAATAGTCCGCTGATTAAAAACATGGAGGATTTGGCGCGAAATGCAGCTGAATTCGTGGCCTCTAACTACTATAAGGATGGAATGGCATCGAATAATCCAAAAAAGTTCAGCATGGCTTCGAGTCACTATCGCATTCTTTTAGATGATCAGCCAAACTCTGACAAAGCCCCAAGCTTGCGACTTAATATTGCAAACTGTGAATATTTTTCAGGAAATCTCCGCGAGGCCGAGCGTCGTTATACGGAACTCGTAACTGCATTAAAGACTCCCGAAGAGGTTCTGATTAACGCTTATTATCAGAGAGCCCTTACGTTTGAGAAGCTGTGGCGCAGCGAGTTTGAGGCCGCCATGCAGAGAGGTTCAACCCAAAACAACAACCCACGCCTTGTATCCAAATTAAATCAACTCGAGCTGGCGGTCGAAGATCACGCAAATCGATATCCTAAACAGTCTAGATCTGTCGATTTGCTCCTAGTAGCCGCTGGTGCAAACAGGGATCAGAATCGATTTGAGGAGGCGAGTCGCTTTTGGCAGCGGGCACTGCTCTCAGATCCCTCACCCGGCCAGCGTGCTATTGCCATAAGAGGTCTCGTATTTGCCAAAATACGATCAGGCTCTACGCCAGACGTTATCGAGACGGTGTCAAATTTCCTAAAACTCGAGCCACGCAGTGAACCGCTCGGAACCCTCCGCAAGGAACTTCTCGGTGTTCTGCATTCGGCAACTGCTGACGAATCCACACGCCTTGCAAAAAAGGGCTCCAGCGAGCTGGCAGGAACTCTATTACTACAGGTCGTCAGCGACTTTGCCGATATTCCAAACCGCGACCAAATGTGGCGAGACGGAGCCTATTTTCTTGCCATTTCTGGCAATTGGGGTCGCGCACAAGCCAGCGCTGAGAATTATTTGAAGGTAAAGCAAAAGCGTTTCGACGGTGACATGAGATACTTACTTGCAAGAGCGCACGAATATCAGCTGCGTTTTGGGGAAGCAGTAAAAGCATACATTAACCTAGCCGAAAAACACCCTACACACGCACGGGCAGTGGCCTCACTCGAAAGAGCCGAAAAGCTCGCTTTGGCGGATAATAATTATGTGCTAGCCGGTCGAGCCTCCGAGTTGCAAGCGAATCTCGATCGACGTCATGGCGCTCAAATGTCCTCACTTGAAACAGCTATTAACTTCTATTCATTGGGTGGGCAGATGAAGAAAGCGATGTCTGCTGCTGAGCGCCGCCGCGCCAGCTCTAAAACTATTGCGGATAAACTTGAAGCCGAACTTTTGGTTGCTCAAGTACGCTATCAATCCGGCGACAAACAGGTGGCTCTCGACGATTTGGACACCCTTGCCAAGCAGATTGAGCGGTCAAAGCTCGAGCTAGGACGGGCATACCAGCGCCTTGCCGCCGAGACAAATATGCTTCTTGGTGAACACGCCATTAAAGATTTTAGAGATATTCGAATTGATGAATCAACGCCTAAGGCTTCTGCCAAAGTTGAAAAGAAGAGTTCTCTTTTTAGCGAACTAGCCAGTCGCTTCGATAAGGTTTCAAGCCTAGAGCACGCGGAATTGAGTCCGAAAGCCAGGTTCTTAGTCGCGCAATCCGCATCTGACTTCGCTGACGAAATTAACTCAATACCCACGCGAACTGGTGAGCCGACCAGTCTTCGCACACAAACAAGATTTAATCAAAACGTAACTCGCCTGCGCGATCTAGCCCAAAAATATCATGGTAATAATTTACTCGCCAAACAACGAAATCCAAATATTTATAACCGAAACGAATGGATAAGCCGTAGCGCGCTTGCGCTGACTGGCAATCTTGGCAGTGACACTAAAAATAGCAACCTATCTTCAAACGTCGACCAGCTATCCACAGCTTCAAGCACTGAGTCATCCGTACAGTGGAGTCATTAAACATGCGAATTATATTTTCTATTATTTTGATCTTTCTAACCTGCGCATGTGCGAGCACGAAAGATCGAGACCAAAGCAGAAGCATGGATCTCGTAAAAGACAACGTATCAACACAGTCCGCAAAAGTTGCTGATCCAGAGCGCCCGGTTTTAGCGCAAGATGCATTCAACTGGCAGAAGACATTCAAAGGTCTACCAACATCCAAGGAGCGACGCGCACTTCAGGCCACAATAAAACAACTGAGCGACAGCCAAGCATTTGACGACATAGTTAAGAAAGGTCGCAACGAACTCGCTCTAGGACTGGCAGAGGGCGCGGAGTCAAGTTTTCGTAAGGCGCTACGGATAGAGCCCAAGAATATAGACGTACTACTTGACCTAGCGAGTGCTTTACAACGACTGCGACGCACATCCGCCGCTTTTGACACTTTGGCAGATGCTCGCACCATTCTAAACAGCCAAGAATCTCCTGAAGAATCTTTAGTATTTAGATACCGATATACACTGGCTATGACGCATCTTGCAAACGATGATCGCGCGAAAGCGCACCCCATCCTAAGCGACCTAGTCGGCAAGGATCGCACGTTTCTTCCCGGCTACGGCGCTCTCGCATTTAGCTATCTAAAAGATGGCAAAGACAGTGTGGCAAATTTTATCGTAGAGCAGGCGCTCGATCGTGGCGGCGACCATCCATCGTTGTATAATATCCTCGGATTATTAGCTGAGCGTCAGGGTAAAGTTTCTGCGGCACGAGGTCATTACAACCGTGCCATCGGCTTAAATGATTCATATGCGCCAGCACTCGTTAACCGCGCTAATCTCTATCTTGCAGCAAATGAGTCCGCGATGGCTGAGGCGGATTACAAAAGAGCGCTCGATGCCGACCCCTCAAACACGGACGCGCTCATTGGGCTTGCGGTGAGCTTTAGAAAATCAGGTCGTCACGCAACGGCCAAAGAGAAGTTACTTCGAGTTCTCGACTTGGATGGCGATAATCCTCAGGCGCGTTTTAATTTGGCAATTTTACTTCGAGATAACTTGAAAGACGAGGGGTTAGCACTTCGGTACTATAACGAGGTTCTCCAATCGGATCGAGCCAGTGCAAGCCTTAAAACAGCAGCTAAGGCAGCTATCGAAGAAATACGGAATCTGTAATATAATAGAGAGACAGCCGTTGTAAGGGAGCATCAAGATGGCACAAGTACCAAATAGCTCGACGTCGCCGACCAAACGCGCCTACGATCGCGAAAGTAATGTTCTAATTGTTGATGATGACAGCACCCTACTCAAGTTCTTCAAGATTCACTTGAATAAATTCTTCTCCAGAGTGGTGGTGGTCGAGAACGCCAAAGCTGCTCTCGACACAATGAAAGAGCGGGAAATCGACCTTGTGTTAACAGACGTCCGAATGCCCAAGATCGACGGCCTTGAGTTGATGCGAAAAATACGGAAACAAAACCCGAGTATACCTATCCTTCTCATTAGTGGCGAGCCGATGTCAGACGAACAAGCGGACATAGTTAAGACAGCTGACGGCTTCCTCGCAAAGCCGTTCGGAATTGATGAGCTGAACGATTACATCTGCCGCGGTATCGATCTCAGGAACTCCATGAAGGAGCTTATTTCCTGTCTAAAAAATCCCAAGAAGATTCGCGATGCCATGACAGCAAATCCAGCAAACCTCGTAAAGTTTGTCGATAAGAGCTCAATTGATGCTGCGAAAAACGCACACTCTAAAATCCAAGAATTCGCAAAGAAAGCCAGCTAAAGAGGCTTGATTAGCCTATTTTTTATCGGATCTTCGCTGATCGTAGTCAGGGCTTCGTCTGTTGTTGACCCGTACCAGCTCAACGCTTTCCCATCTATCCACCAAAGCTTGGGATGGCTTGGGCCAAGAATTTCACGAATATGCTCCGCGTCGCGTTTTCGGAACGGCCAAGGTTCCGACGAGAGCAAAATCACATCCGGATTTAAGTTTCCTGAATTTTTAAGATCAACTACCGGATATCTTTCCGAGCTGTTTAATACGTTCTCAAGACCGGTGAGCTCTAAAAAGTTTGATATATAAGTATCCTTGCCAGCGGCCATCCATGGATCCCGCCAGATCAAGTAAAGAAATCTTTTCCCTAATAATTCTTGCCAGCAGCGAAGCTCGATGACTCGCTCAATTTTATTTTGGATATCGTTGGCCATGGACTGCGCTTTATCTTCAACGCCAAGATATGTTCCTATTTGACGCACCATGATGGGCACATCTCGTGGTGTCTTTGGAAATGTGACGAGAGTATTGAATCGTCCTTTCAATGAAGTGATATCTATAGAGCGATTTTCCTCTTCGTTTAAAATGATATGAGTGGGACTTAGCTCGCTAATGCGATGAAGATCAGGATCTTTTGTTCCACCGACACGTACTGCCGTTCTGTGTAAATCAGCAGGATCGATACAGAAATTTGTAATACCAACAATTTGATTTTTTAAGCCCAGGTCACATAGAGTTTTTGTGATGCTAGGTACTAGACTAACAATTCGCATGGCAATTATGATCGCTGAGCAATTTTAAGAGTTAAGCCAAGGGCATGATAGGCGATTGCAAAAAGTGCGCACGATAGACAGACGCCAATTAAAAGGCCGTTTAACTCAGTCGAGAGGGTTGGACCTAAGGCACCCCGGATAAGTAGCAAGGGCCCCATTGCCATAGAACCAAGTGCCACCCCAGCTGATTTTAGACGATTTTCAAATTTCGATGCTCGCGTATACGGCATTGTAAGGCCCAGAAGAACATGGATCACGCCGAAAAGGCTAACGTGCCCGTGACTGGCAGTCTGTAAAAGAGCCTGCCACTGTGGCACGACCGGCCCGTTTATGAATGCCTCAGTTGAACTAAGAGCAACAAAAACTCCACCACACGCGGCCACGAAGATCAAAACGAAACCCCAAGCCATATTTATAAGCGCGATCCTACTCATAAGATCTCCAAACTATAATCTCAAACACTAAACCCCAACTTTTGTAGACCTTCACGATAGGCATCTCGCTTCCATTCGATAATTCCTGGAACTATAGTCCCAACATCTCGCCATGCAAAATTTGAAAACTCTCCTTCCGCCTGCTGTTTATCCGGACCAAATCCCGGTTCAAAACGGGCTTTGAACCACACCTGGCTCTGACCCGTCCATTTTTTTGAGATGGGCTTATTTAAGCTGTCAGGAAAACGGTATTTTACTAGACCGGATGCCTCCTTAATTATATGGAACCGGTCACAACCTAGCTCTTCACGCATTTCCCTATAAACGGCATTTAAAGCGCTCTCTCCCGGCTCTATTCCGCCCTGGGGCAGCTGCCATGCCCCCGGAGAATCGGACCGCTCCCCGAGCAAAACCTGATCTAATTCGTTTGTGAATACCACAACCACGCTCGGTCTATATTCTAAAACCACTGACTTGCCTCCCGTCAAACTTTTGACACGCCCGTGTCATGGTACACTAGAAGAGGCCCTCGAATAAAGTACTAGACACGCCGTCTAACGCTAATTATTGGCCGAATTATGACGATAACTCTCTCAACTTAGACAGGAGAGTCCCATGAAGGCGCGCTACTGGAATATTACGTTTTTGGCGATTTTGATGTCGATTATTTCGGTATCAAATCAGGGTTTAGCAGCAGTGAAGGTCTCACTGTCTGGAAGCCGCTCAGAGTCTAACGCTGGATACCAAAAGATTCAGTCGGGCGCCGCATCGGCTGGACTTTCAATGGATCTTGGAGAGTACTTCATGGTCGGATACACCCACCGCCAAGAACTATCCTCGACTGTTGGATATCAGCAACTGGAAGGCACGAATACATTTGTCTATTCCAAAACGCTATCTCATGTCACGTCAAATGCAGTCGATCTGACTTTGATCCTTTACGGCGGCGACATCGTGACTCCATTCGTATTTGCTGGTTTAGCCGTCAAACATTACATGATCGACACCACACTTGACGGTCAAGAACCGCAGCATGTATCCATGCCTCATTACGGACCACAAGGCGGTGCGGGTCTCTCCATCAGGCTGAATCAGAAATTTTCCTTTAAGCTGACTTATACACTAACGGATGGCATCAAACAGCTACCCGGTGAAAGCGCAGAACAGACGATAGACACTTATACCCAGATGGGTATCACTTACGCTCTTTGAGTTTATAGTTCGATAAGGACCGCATCGTGAAAGAGAGACACCTTATTCTACTTGGGTTGGTCGCTTTAGTAGTGATCGGGTTTGCTGCGTGGAATTTCTGGAGTCGCAGAAACGAAGAGAAAGCACGTATGCGCAGAACAGCCGCTGGGCCGAGTGGACAGCGAGCAGCCGATCAAAAACCTCTAACTAAACAAGAAATACGTATTAAAAAGCAGGCCGCGAGACTCGCCTCCAAAGGTAGAGTTTTACAGGCGGCTCAGATG
>JBEIGW010000075.1:0-10585 GCA_040381655.1 Deltaproteobacteria bacterium | reverse complement strand
TAGACACTACCACAGCCTTATCCTTCGCACAACGAACAAGGCTTGGCTTAACCAGTCCCAGCAAATCAGCGGGATTCATACCAACTAGGCATCCCCGACCTCCACCATTGATAAACATCTTTGGTAGATCCAGAACACTAGACTCCAGGTAGATCGGCATGGAGGTCTTGAGTACAAAGGGATTGGTGGCTCCTACAGGCCAACCACTGATCAATTCAGCGTCAGAGGGCGAGCATGACCAAATTTTAGGCAAGCCTATTTGCTCGGCAAGCTGAGCGGCATCTACTGATTTATCTCCATGCATAAGCACCAGCAGCGGTCGACGCATGTGATCTTGAAATACGAGAGTTTTGATTACAGCATGCTCGCTCACACCTAGCAGCGAACTTGATCTGTTAGTACCCCCACCAGCCTGATATTCAAACCTATGAAGGGTAAAGAGAATGCCGTGTTGCTCGAGAAAAGTAATGACAGGATTTTCCTGCATAAAAGTTCCCCACTGTAATTGCCATTAAAGCGAGCTCTTTAAAGCGCTCTCTACTTCTTAAAAAAACTATTTGGATCGGTAACCGCATACGTCCGTGCGATTCGTTGATGGGTCTCATCCAATTCAGCATAAGGTAGCACCACCTGGGTTCCATCCTTAAAATCAAACTGAGCAAATTCCATGCCCTCGCGTAATACTCCACCCGCTTTCAGCTGGAGTCGCATTTCGTCCAAAGAGTTGACTCGCTTGCCGTTGACTGCGTCTAAAATTAAATAAGCCAATTTTTCGTAGCCAGCATTGAAAACATCTCCGAGCACGTTCGCCAGTACAATTTCACGACGACGGGTCAGTGACGGTTTATTTTGGTAGTTGTACACAAATAATAACGAAGCTGGTGAGTTGTTCTGCCAATCACGGCCAAACATTGTCAAAAAATCGACGTTTAGTTCGCGAAATATTAAACCACCGAAAATCATGTGCGAAACTGGACCCTCAGTGGTCTGACCTGCAACTAAATAATCACTACTAGAATAACGCCTTAGTCGACGACTACATATTTTTACCTCAGATTTTCTCTGAAACCTGATGGCCACCGGATCTCCAGCATATTTGGTGACGATATAATTACGAAGGGGCACAGCTCCCCACTGGGAATGCATGAAAAAACCACGATGATCCACGTTAATTTGATCAATACCAAGAACAATATCATCCACACTCAAACAGTCTGCGAAGGGGCTGGTCTCATTAATCACAGCCACTCGAAGAGCACCCTTCCCGTCCTCAAGACCTAGCGTTTTTCTGTGCCAAGGACTAGTAACCGGTAGAAGCGTTGCTCCGAACGACCCAAACCCTCGGTAACCGTCCCCAGAGTGCTTGTCTGCAATAAAATGAGCAATGATTCCCGACGTTATAATTTGAGGCTGTTGATCAACAACTCCAACACAAATTCCGATCAACAATCCATCACGCACCGCTAGATCTGACCTACAGCTTGAACGCGCTTGTCCGCCCAAGCTGTACATGGGGACGGTGGTTCCTCCCACCATAGCCTCTCTTACATTTACGTCGAGGATACGCATGGATGCCAGCTGCAGGTGACGCTCATTTTCAATCGATATAACCGTCACATCACTGCCAACTGGTATATCCGGACCTAGCGGTAAAACTCTCGTTTGACCGAGGTTATACCCCTCAAGAGGCGTCAAAATTGCGAGATTCGCGTCGTAATCGGCAAAGACCACTCGCATCGGAATTTTAGAAACATCATCAACCTTCTGCGCCTGAATATATACAGCACGCGACACAACCGAGGCCTGCGTGAGAACTAAATTATCACCAACAACGACACCTGCATGCCCAGCCACATCAGAGTTTTGAATGGCCCAAGGAGAGTCTGGATCTGGCACAGCTTTTGTAATCGATAAACTCAAAACACTTCGCTCGTAGTCAGAACGTGATCGCTTTTTCTGCACTTTCGCATGAGCCATGCTGCTGAGCATGGATGCCAAGGGGCCAATTATTATTGCTAGAATCAATATTCTCTTGGAAAAATTGATCATTTCATCTCGTCCTTAGATATCGCCGCATCAACGGAATAAGGTTCCAACCAAAAACTAGGCGTCACCCCGTACCGCTGATTTGTCTCTTCATTAACGATCCTGAGCTGCTTAGCACTGAGAATCCAAGGATCATCATCAAACATGAAATCCATACGAAGCGTGTCGTCGACCATCGTGTTCAGCAATTCGTGAACCATTTGGACTGATGTAACAGTTTTCCCATTAATTTTGTCGACGACCGGGCTTCCAATCACCACAAAGCTATTGGCACCGTTGACCAATACATCACTCACGATAACAAGTTCCTCTCTCTCGGCCACTCCTTCAATTTCGAAAGGCTCACGCATCATATAGCGCAAAAGAAGAGGAGCTCGCTTTTCCCACGCATCACCCCAAAGCTCCATGACGGATCTGGTTAACGCCGTAAAGACAATACCGCCAAATACAGTATATTTAGGTCTTTTGGCGTATATTCGTCCTGAATACTGATGCGGCTTGCCCAGACCTGCTTTTACTAAAACCTCCTGAACAGCCCCGTCTCGAGAAATCTGAAATCGGACCGCGTCACCTTTGAGGCGCAGACCATATAGGACCTCAAAGTCAACACGCTCGCCCTCAAACGATATTTTTCCATCAACACCGATTTTTTTTCCAGAGATGGAGAGCAGGACGTCACCGCGTTGCAAAACTCCTTTAGCCGGAGACCACTCATGAACACGAGACACAACAACACCACGTCGCTCACCATTATCAACTCGGTAAAATCGAGCCGTGGCACTGTTGTTTAGAAGAAGTTCCTGGGTCTCGACGCCCCATTCCGGTACACCATCATAAGAACCGTCCAGACAATCGTTCAAAAAACGTTGCACAACGGGCACTGGAATTATGAAACCAGCGCTCTGAGCCCTCGTTAGAGCCTGGAAAGCAACCCCGACCACCTGTCGTCCCTGAAAGACCGGCCCACCGCTGTTACCAGGATTAATGGCCGAGTCGACCTGAACCAGCAAATGCTCGTGAGCATCCGTGTGAACGTAGGTTCTGTAACTGATACGATTAACTACGCCATCAGTCATAGATATCTGATCGCCCCCCATGGGAAAGCCCACCGTGGTAACGGGCGAACGAAGCTTGGGAACACTACCAAACGGTAACGGTTCGACGTCCTTAAAATATTTATCATCCAACACGCCAAGCACCGCTAAATCCACATCGTGACCAATATACATTACAAAAGCGGGCACTTTGCGAGCATCACCATCACGCTGAACCATGATAGAACTTGCGTTAGAAACCACATGGGCGTTCGTTAGAATTCTGCCATCTCCGATAAAAAACCCAGAGCCAGATGACATGTCGGGCGAGCGAAGCCGCCAGGGATTCACAAAGTTGCGATCCTGACTAATTGTTTCAATTCTAAAAACCGAACGACGCAGGGCGGACGGATTGGCAAAAGCCTGACCACCGACGAGTGCCAAGAGGCAGACCCACCAAATTGGAAGACACCGGACCATCGGGACGTCCCTATTGAATCGCAAAAAATGGACTAATTACCTGTTTAGATTATACTTTTTAGCCCTATGGATTCAAGCATTAAAAGGGATAGACACATTATAGCGTCTTTTGATAGAAGATCGGCTCGGTTTTATGGTTAAGCGCGCAGATTTTTAGGAGAATCCCCATGGCAAAAGCAGGCGCTCGAGAGCTTATTCGTCTTGTCTCTTCAGCTGGCACCGGTTATTTCTACACAACCAGCAAAAAAAGAGGAAAAGATAAACTAGAGCTCAAGAAATACGATCCAAAAGCTCGCAAGCACGTCGTGTTCAAGGAAGCTAAGATCAAGTAATACTCGGAGCAGCCCGCAAAGCTTGCCCTCGTATTGTGCGATAAGGAGCAAATGAAAGGTGTGGCAGGTGACAAAACCGCGCATCTCTCAACTTTGAAATGTTTTGTTCAGGAACCTGGGAAACAGCTGCGGAAGTGAATTTCGCGGCTGTTTTTCTTTTACCTTTGTTAGTGATCTTATTTAAAATACAATTTAAGAAACTTCATTAATAGACGTAAACGATTCGAGGTGCCTTTTAGGTGTCCAAAAGTAAATCTAACCCCGCGAATGTTAATGGCACCCAAGCGGACTCGCTTGACGGCGCAAAGAGTCCAACTATAAAAAGTGGCTTCATACTTGACCACGCGACGATCGTTCAAGGCGCTTTTCTGCCGGTACATGATGATGCCGCATTAGCGATCCAAGATGGCAAAATTATTGATATCGGCAGCAGTGAGGACCTAAGAAAACGCCATAGTGAGCTTAGAGTTTTTGACGCAACCGGTTATATTATTATTCCAGGCTTGTTCAACGCACATACTCATGTCCCTATGGGCTTCTTTCGTGGCCTAGGCCACGGGAAAACCAACATGATTGAATCATTTTTATTCCCGGCCGAGAAAAGGTTATCGGCTGAACTACTCGAGCCTTTATCCTATTCGTATATTCTGGATGGCTTGCGTGCTGGCGTCACGTCATTCGTTGATCACTATTATTTTAGTCACGGCGTAGCAAAAGCATTTGAAACCTTCGGGGTGCGTGGGTGGATTGGCGAAACTGTCGCTGATCTTGGCGGTGCGTTCCCCGGGCGCGATAGCTGGAACCGAGCTAAGACGCTCATTGAAAAATCAAACTTTGGGGACCTCATCAGGCACACCGTGGCGCCGCACGCTGCTGACACAGTTTCTCCAAAGCTTCTAAAGGAATGCGCAGAGTTTGCAAAAGCAAATTCCTTGCCGCTCCACATGCACCTTTCACAAAGTCAGGGCGAACTAGACCGAGTCAAACTACGCGATGGGCTCACCCCTGTTGCAGCTGCACTTAAAGCGGGTGCGTTGCACGAGCAGTCACTGGTCGTACACCTTACCAGCGCAAATGATGACGATTTTAGCATAATAAAAAATTCCGGTGCGACTATGGGTTATTGCCCGACATCTACAATACTTTACGATCACCTCGCTAATATTAAGTTATCAGACGAACTTGGTATCCCCATGGCGATTGGTACCGACTGTGCGGCAAGTAACGATTCCGCTGATTGCTTAACAGAACTCAAAATCGCGGGTCTTTTAGCCAAACAACAGGGGATTCCACAAGATCACAACTCTCCCGACCACCTTCTGGCTATGGTGACAACTATTCCTGCCAAGGTCCTAGGCGTCAGCCATGAACTGGGAACCCTAGAGCCAGGTAAAAAAGCTGATCTAGTAGTCCTTAAAGCTGGATTAAGTGCTCTTCCAAAGCAAAATCATCTAGCTAATATCATCTATTCAATGGGTAGCCGTGATGTAACGCACGTTATGGTGGCGGGCGAGTGGAAACTATGGAATGGAAAGCTAGAGAGTCTAAATGAGTCCCGCCTCCAAGATGATTATGTTAAAGCCGTCAGGGAAATTTCAGCTCGCATCAAACCCAACGCCCCACCGGCATTGGGGTAGCACATGAGTATCATCGACATCTCACCTTTAATAACTGAGCAAATCGCTGTTTGGCCTGGTGACACGCCGCTTCGTAGGCACGTTCTTTGTGACATCAGCGCTGGTAGCAACATAGATCTCTCCTCAATTAATAGCACGGTCCACATCGGCGCCCATGCCGATGCCCCAAGACACTACAATCGGCACGGCGTCACAATCGATGCTGTACCACTCGAACCTTATGTTGGTCCATGTTATGTCCATTCTGTCGAAACAAAGCCACTGATCTTGCCGTCAGACTGCAAGACACCGATTGCAATGGGTGTAAAACGCGTTCTTTTCAAGACGGATTCTTTTCCAGATCCAAATATCTTCAATAGAAATTTTTCAGCTTTTAGCCCTGAATCTATTGAAGCTCTTGCACTTGCTGGCGTTGTGCTTATTGGAATCGACACCCCATCGGTTGATCCTTTTGAGTCAAAAGATCTTCCTGCTCATGGGAAGCTTTACGAATGGAATATCCGTAACCTAGAGGGCCTCGTCTTATCTCACGTCAAAGATGGCATTTACGAGCTTATCGCATTACCACTTTCACTTTCTGGCTTTGATGCTAGTCCAGTTAGGTCTATTTTGCGCCGACCTTAGAACTGGCGACTCTTTTTGATCGTTTGTTTGATATTACAATCTCACGCCCATCACTGCGGTATTGCCTGGATTTGAAAACCGCATATTGTTCTGTCAAACGTCTCCGAAACGTAACAATACGTTGATCCCGGCATTTGAATGCGACCAACTCTCCACGATCGACCTTCTTTCTGATAAAGCATCCATATTTCTCACTAAGGACTCGAATCATAACCCAATAGAGGCGGTCGTAGTCGGGGATCAATCGTTTTTCTGCTGCAAACACGACGCTATGTCCCATTTTACCAGCAAATCCGACATCAACCGGCTCAACCCTGGAAACACCAATCATCGAGAGCTCGCCAGGTAGATTATTTCCGCGCGAGCCAAACTTCTGAGCCCACTCCATGTGATCGGAAGCGTCCTTCTTTAAATTGACACCGAGTTGCAGACCGTTTCGTATCATCGAAAAGTCAAAATCCACCTTTTGATCAGCCTGTTTATCCAAAGGAAAATTCGACGCAACACACGCGAAGAGAAGCGGCATGCTTAAGAACAAGCTAAGGACCTTAACCTGCGATCTGATCAGCGCCATGTCGTTCCTCGTCTTGACCATTAACCTCTGAAAAAGCGAAGGACGATAGCAAACGCACGAACAATTCATGCTGATCAGTACGAAGGTTTTTAAAGACGAGACCGTGGACAAAACCTTCAGCGGCCGTGTGGGTCCACCGAACCTCAGCCTCTAACGACCGGATGCCATGCCCCTCAAGCACTTTTAAAAGACCCGGGACGCGACTATCAAAACGTATTTCAAGGACATCACCCCTTGTTCTTGACATGTCAAATAAAACACTAGCTCCCGAAGCCGTGAAGTCCAAAACTAATCCGCGACCAGCATTCGTTTGAACAAAGATACTGCCGATGTCACGCACATGCATTCTTTCAGCAGCCCGGTGTAAGATGGCTTGAGCATTAAACGCATTAAGCACCTCAGAAACCTCCGCCTCGCGCAGCCTCAGCGGGTTCACCTCAACAGCGTCACGAAGATCCGAGTGATGTTTTATCTTCATAACTTTCCTTGCAAACATCCCCTCAGACCACGGCAATCCTTTAACCAACTCATAGGTCGTCGAACCAATCATGACACAGAATACTCGACAGGCCGATTCAAGTCGTTTCGCAAAATTTACGCCATTACCCACCACGGTAAACTCGATCCGTCTACCCGAACCTAGGTCTCCCAAAAAGCACGACGCTGTGTTTAAACCGATTCTTAACGGGTAAATTGGAGATGATGCCCTAGCGGCGAGCAATGACTCCTCCAACATTTGTTCTTGAATTTTAATTGCACATCGAAGCGCAGCCTCGGGATGGTCTGAGTTGGTCTCATCTGAGTCAAATCGATACCCGAAATACGCTAAAAGGCCATCCCCAAGCGTCTTATCAATTATACCGCCATGCTCATGCACAATTTCAGAAATCCTCATCAAAATGGACTTCAGATTGGTAAAAGCATCCCTCGGCGCCATATTTTCGGACGATAACGAAAATCCCACAATATCGATGAACATAAGTGTTACGATACGTTCGCGGGGCTCTAAATTTACATCATCAGGCTTACGAATAAGCGTTAACAGCTGCGTCGGTGACACCGCGCCATCCAAGGCAGCGCGAAGGGCATTCGACTTCTGCTCAACTTTTCGAACTTTTATCGCATATAGAGTGACTCCCGCCGAAGTTCCCGCCATCAACGGCAATATATATGGAATAACGAGCGCCGCGTACGAAAAAGCTAATTGTACAGACACAAAGAAGAACGCTGCAAATCCAAACCATGCCACCCACGATATAGATGCGCTTAGAGAATATACCAACCCCATGGAAATCGCGATCAAGCAGACAGTTAAAACATTACCAACCAGAACAGGCTGCAGATATTCAGACTTTAGAATGCTGTTCAGAGAATCTGAGACATAAAACCCCCCAGGAACCCAACCGTAAGGTGACGGCCTAATGTCAACATTACCAGTGAAATACATAGGCAAAATCAGAACAACATCACCTTCTTCAACAAATGAGCTTGGCTTTCCTGCGGCAGCCTCGATTTGTAGACTTAAAAACGACTTCACGGTTCGTGTTCCAGGAGGAAGGAAGTTGACGCTCATCTCACCATGACGACCCAGAGCGACTGATTTACCATCAACTATCAATCGTTTATCTTTAAATGTGATTCTATCCGCCGCCGACGATGATATGTGAGGAACAACCTTGTCTCCCCCAAGCCATAGAAATGGCTCGATCTTGTTGTCTTGAAAAAGATTGAAGTGCCCAGCTCTATCAAAAAACCAATCAGACTCTGAACTGGGGCCGTATACTTCCCACTTTTCACGATTTCTAAAATTTGGAAGCTCATCAGCAATTCGCTCGCTAATCGAAACTGCGCTGTTGATTGGATCTAAATATGTTTGAGCACTATAAAACGATGAATTGCGATTGAGGGGATGGCGAAATTTAAGGGCTTTTTCGGCCGTGAACGCGCCCGATACAACTGGAACACCATAAGACTTTACTTTTTTCAACCTCTCATTGACGACGGTTTCGTTGCCAGTCTGCTTAGCGCCAAACAACGCATCGATTACAATGACTTTAGGTTTTCGCTGCGCGATTGAGTCAAGTACCGCCGCCCAGGTAGCCAAGTCTGGCATGGGCGTTCCAAACTTTGCGAAAGCTTTGTCATCATATCCGAAGATCTTTAGTTTTGGACTCTGCTGGGGGGCAACTCCCAGATAGTCGCGTATTCGAAAGTTTACTGGATCCGCTAATTTCGCATCGAGGTACGCGTCCACATCATAATATGATAGGGTCAGAAATATTGCGGCGAAAAACACGCCAATCGATATGGCATGATATGGCTTCAGCCCATATTGCTTAAGCCAATGCTGATCACTGCGACCGTCACTTTTTGAGTCGATTGCCATATCCTCATCTTCTCTATCTGCCCAAATCCAGACGTGTGATTATCGGCGTTCTTGACGCCTCCATGACGCACGGCATTTGACAAAATGTAAAAAAATCGGACATTGCACCTCAGAGAGCCAGAGGTTAGCAATTCCTAATAGCCCTAAATCACTGGTATTTTCGACCAACTGGCCAGGTGGGACCATTTGGCCGGATTTTTGCTAAAATAACATCATCGACCAAATGTGCCCTTTTGCTGACGACCCCCCAAGGAGGACTTATGACTAGAGGAATCATCGCGGTAATCATCTCTGCATCCTTTTTCGCGAGCTGCGCGATCAAGGTCAATGTAAAAAAAGATGCTAAGAATAGCGCGCTGAAATCAGGGGATCAGGCGTCTCTGAATGCTGCGGATACAAAGGACTTCCTTAAGCAATTGGATGGCCTAAGAACCACGGCTGCGGATTTGGTTGTTAAAGAGCTTTCGCGAAGCGACTATGTCGGTGCGTTTAGAAACGCCGTTCGAAAATACAGAACATTCATAATAGAGAAGTCGGGCAAAGCGGTCGTCTCTTCAGACAGCTTCTACACTGACGCGTCGAAACAATGCCGCTCGAGCGGTCTAAGCCTCAATTTAGATGATAACAACGAGATGCTGGGGATGATCCTCAAGACGGTCGTTCTTGCAAAGATTAGTGAAACCGATGTGGCCAAAATAAATAATGGCCTCGCCAAGGAACTCCAGGCTGTCGTTCAGTTTATTACCATGGAGCTCGGCGTTGACATTCAGGGAACAAGCACTGCAAGTGAGGAAAACGGCATTAAGACCACTAAAGGAAATGTTAAAATAAAACTGAAGCCTATCGAAGGTGAAACTATCGATGCTCAAACGAAACAGGCAGATGAAGTTCAGGTCTTAAACTTAAATTTTGAAAGAGCCCTTGCAGCAGACATGATTGGTACGTTTATGGCGACCATGGACCTCGCTTATGAAAAAGACGGGCAACCGAGTGAAGCGACTGGTACATTATCTGTTTCCAGAGTTAAGGACCTAGAACAGTACGTTCATGATGTTCAGATGTCGATGGGTGTGAAAGGTGAAACTCCTGCCTTCACCCGACAAATCATCGTAAAAGACGTACCCAAAGACTCAATGAAATATGAATTCGTCGATATTCTCAATCCCGGAAAAACCTCCGAGTCAAGGAACCCGACGGTTATCGATTTAAAAGCGGGTACCCAATGCAAAGGCTCCTTTGTAGCGGAAGCTCCAAAAAGTAATGAAGGCAAGACCTCAAGCCCCGTCGAGCCAGTAGCTGCCACTCCAGCGCCCAAAACCCAGACTCCGACACAGTCACCTGTGCAGAGTAAAACTAGCCCGACACAGATGAAATAGAAACTGGCCTACTTAATTGTGCCGCTTGTCCCGAGAGCTCTCTAGCCCTCGGGCATTTTTTTATTTTGATTTCTGACCCTTACAATGTGCCTGGCG
>JBEIGW010000074.1:0-10636 GCA_040381655.1 Deltaproteobacteria bacterium | reverse complement strand
GCTCAGCAATAATTAAAGGACACAAGTCTCCGACAATTTTTTTAGTGGCTTCAGCTTGATCCTTATGAGTTACCACGATTCGACGCTCAGGCGGTATAAAACCATCCAGTCGTCTCAACGTTATCTCAATCATGGTTTCCCTAGACCCGCCTAAACTGCACAATTGCTTTGGCCATTTTTGCCGAGATTTCGGCCAGAATCGCGTACCGCTTCCTCCCGCAAGAATGACTGCAAAAACATTCTCCGATACAGCCCTGACCATTAGATTCTCTCCCCATTACTATTCCCGAATAAAAATAACCTACAACTCACGAACCACTAGCGATCCAAGCGCCGACTCCTCGAACATAGCCAGGCGCGGTGATCATCTTACTGAGCGCGCCGCCTAATTCTGCGCTGTAACTCAAAAGAATCTGACTTTCCCGAGACTTTATTCCAGCGTGTTTAGCGGCGTCTTGATAGAACATAGCCACCCCTAAAATAGCGTAAGGAGCCATAACTGTTTTCGCAAATCGCGAAGAAAAGTCCTGCCAGGCTAGAAGTCCTTTCTCAAAATCCCCCCCTTGCGGCAAGCTTAGCCAGGCTTTCTGAATCGAGGCACCCTCTCCTCCTGGCGTAATTGTTAGAGATCCCAAGAAGTCGGTGTTATAAAAATCACCCCTCCCGAATACCTCCCCAGAAGCCTTAACATGACGCGCCGGTTCACCGATCGTAAATATATGAAGATTTGATGAGCTAAAAAATTTACGCGGATCAAGCAAGACCTGGCTAGCAGGTGCAGCAAACACTGCAACCTGTGGTGGTTTCGACGCCGAGACTGACGAAAGAGCTAGGTACATGGATTTTTGCTTGAGTGATGGCTCCAGATCTTGGCTATCTGCTTCAAGAGAAAATAAATTAAAAGCCTGATCAGACCTCAAATCCCATACGTAAAGCCCATCGGAATATCGAGCACTTTGAGCTGCCGTAAATACGATTCTCATTTGCCCAGGAACCCACAAAAACTCTTCAATCTGATCGTGTGGAGCGACCATGATAAAATTCTTTCGCTCGCGATCTTTAACGATCAAACGGCGTTCACCGGTCTCGGAATCGATAAACAAACGAGCGTGCCATCTATTGGTTTGATCATCAGCCCCCGCAAATAAAATGGCAGAGGGCCTAGGATGCATGACGCCAGCCTGATCATCGTACTTCAGTCCAAGCTGAACATTCTCCCCAAGCTGGAATACGCCGAGGTCAGGGGCTCGATTAGCCCTGTTTTGAAATCCATCATCTCCGAAACTACGAATCAGGTAATTCATTTGACCGAGAGGTAAGTATTCGATCCGCTGTCCCCAGGTATCGTAAAAACTATAGTGTGCATCTTTTTCTAAAGCAAAAAGTCGCAGGTGATTAAGACTTTGTGGCGGTTTCTTTCGTTCACTTATGTGAGCTTGAACGAGATTGTCGAGTCCATTAATGATATCCACTGTTGACGTCCGAGCTCTTATCATAGGCCACTTAAAACTAACTGATAATACCCACACGAACGCTAAAGTAAGCGCCAAGAGAGGCCCCGTAAATAAACTCTTATGTCTTTTCAGATACTCAAACACTCGTGACCTTTGTCATTTATTTTGACTGAACCGATAGTTTATAACAATTTTCTCCTGAAATCACAGACCTAACGCGACCGTTCAATTGCAGCCTGGAGCGCTTCTCCCTATTTGCTCAGGTACATGCTAAAATGTAGGAGTACCAGCCCTAGATTGAAATCCGTAGTCACCCCCCTTCGGGAGGAGTCCGTCATGCGCATCTCACTTTTTATAGTCCTGGGTCTCAGTATAGCTCAAAACGTTCTAGGGGCCACCAACTCACAGCTTGGAGTAGCTGCCAGCAACACGTATAACC
Organism: Deltaproteobacteria bacterium; assembly: GCA_040381655.1. Lineage (GTDB taxonomy): Bacteria > Bdellovibrionota_B > Oligoflexia > Oligoflexales > RGVZ01 > CAMDKS01. The sequence goes on along the minus strand of JBEIGW010000074.1, from coordinate 8,743 downwards.
GCCCAGACGATCCTCCGTTGGAAACCCCAAGTTCCCAGCGAGTTCGAATTCCCATGACCTTCAAAACGTGGAGTGATGTGGAAACTAGGGACCCAAGTGGAAAAATGCGACGAACAAGGATCGCCGGAAAACCCGTTTCCCAAGTGCTACGGGCACGAATTGAACGCTCTAATGATTTTTTTCTGGGTGACTATCGTATCAAAACAACCCCAGTTCGTTGGCTGAAGCGCAGTAATCAATATCAGGTTAAGCTAGAGTTATTCAAGCGTATTGGCGAAGACGGTACGATTGAAGAAAGCCTCGGATCGGTAACATTAACTGGCGTCTTGGAAAAGCAAGACGACGGGCTGTTTGTCCTAAACGGTGCCGCACGGCGACTTTTCCGCGACCGCACCGGCGATCCCATCTTGGATCTAGACGCAGGCATGCACGCACCTCAAGAGAAACAGACGGCTATTTCGCGTCGATAGGGAACACGGCTGACGAGTCAAAGGCTAATTTATGCTGGCAAAGCCTGCCAATATTTCTTTTAGTCTAATTAGAGTGACCCGGAACGTGCGTCCGCAAAACTCACAGCGCACGTCAGCGTCTTTAGCGTCTTCAACCATTCTTAAAACTTCATCCCGGCCTAGCATGGTTACAGATCGCTCTACCCGATCTTGCGTGCAGCGGCAGGAATATCTAATTTCAAAAGAATGTTCCGCCTGACTCATTTTGATCGATCCAGAGTAATTACGTAACAGATCTGATGGATCACGATTATCACGGAGCAAAGACGATAGCGGCTTTGCCTGTGCAACAAATTTCTCTAAATCACTAACAACAGTCTCACTTGCTCCTGGCATCAACTCAATAAGCACTCCGCCAGCCATGTCGACATGACCGTGCTCATCCAAAATAACACCTAGAGCTACAACAGAAGGTATCTGATGGCTCTGTTGCAAATAGTAGGCGATGTCATCACCTATCTCACTTGAAACAAGCTCGACTGTGCCCACATGTGGCGCCTTCTCAAATGGCTGACTCCTAATGACATTCAAAATTCCAACACCCATCCCAGCGGCTACATCGATGCGGCCATCTTTGAGGGGCACGTTGGCATCGGGGGCGTCACACCACCCCCGGCACTCGCCCTCATACGATGCTTCTGCATAAATCGATCCCAAAGGTCCGTTACCACGAAAATGTAGCCCGACAACCTGTCGATCACGCAGCTGGGCGGCCATCAACAGCGCAGCCGTGACCGCTCGCCCCAATGCCATCGTGGCAAGGGGACCCGTCTTCTGTAGAGCACACATCTCTTTGATAGGTTCGGTTGAGATAACGGATGTGGCTCGAATGAAAAGATCATCACTATAAAACCGGTGAACTCTAGCCACGAAAACCCTCCTGACGTCTAAGTCACCAGTTTGACACAGGAATCAGACATCGATCAATCATAAACCCCCAAAATTACGACCATCTTGTCTGCGCTCAGTCACTCACTGTAAACGTTTAAAACGATCCGTCAAAATTTCTTATGAATGTCTAAGGCTTTGACACAAGCCCGCTCAGGGGGCCTTTATAACCAATTAATATTATTGATTTTTACCGAAAATCTAATATTGGCATAAGCCTTGCTCATAGGTCACTAGGCAGCCATAGCAAAGCACCAAAGACCCATTAAACGTCAACATCACAGTGCTAGAGGCAACCTGGAAGTGGAGAATTGGACCATGTGGAAGCAGAATAAACATTTTACCGTTATCCTTGGAGCGATGCTGAGCGGACTAAGCTTATGGTCAGGATCAGCGGTAGCGCAACCCGGCGTTAGTCACAACTACGTCAATACGTACCGCTCAAGCAGCATCACTCACTTCTTCGTCTCACAAGCTATTGAAGGCGAATACGGCGAATTTAACTTAAGCAGCTCGGGCAACGGGTTGACCTCAGCCGTCACCAGATCTGAAAAGTGGCGAGGCTATAATTTAACCCAGACCTTCGGTGTAGAACTTCTGAAGTTTGTTCAGTTCAATGTAGCCCACAGTATGATTAACATGCGTGCATCAAGCTCGTCACTAGAACGCCTTGGCGGTAGCCGATTCTCGGCTGGAGCGCGACTTGTTTTCCTCGCCCCAGTAGCGAACCTTGAAGCTGGTGGTGGGGTTGTTGGAACGAGGTACGATTACCAACGGGATCTTACAACGTCTGACTTTTATGGTAGTGGAGTCTACTACAGCCTAGGATTCAATTACTTCATCAGCGAACGTATCTCACTTTTCGGACAAGCTAAAATGATAGATGAGCATTCGATCCGAACAGGCGGTGATCCAAACGCCAAAACCATCAGATCTCAGACTACAAACTTGGGAACTGGCTTTTCGCTCTGGCTGTAAAAAAACTTAGAGGACCCAAAGGCTATTTGGAGCTATCTCCAAATAGCCTTTTATAATTTTCATAAACGTGCCCCTTCGCTGACTCCTCAGTAAGACCGCGAATCTGAGCAAAACGCGCAACCGTGCCAACCACGTTTTTCGGCTCGTTTCGCTCACCCTTCACCGGAGCGAGATATGGTGCATCTGTCTCCGTGAGTATCCGCTCCAAGGGAAGAATCTTGAGCATTTTTTGAAACCCCTCATTGACCGTGCAATTTGCCGGGATCGAGAAATACCAACCAAAGGTCTCCGCAAATTCCTTGGCCATATTGGCCCGGCCACCAAAGCAATGAAAATTTACTTTCTTTGCTCCCAACGCGGCTAAAATCTCCCCCGCCCGTCGCTCGCACTTTCTGGTGTGAATAACCAACGGGAGATCAAACTCAAGAGCGACACCAATTAAACTCTCAAAAACATCCTCCTGCGCGGCCAGATACTCTTGCCCCAGATAATATCCATCTAACCCGCATTCCCCAATGGCGGTTAGCCGACCCTGTCTAGCCTGGTCTCTAATAAATTGAATTTCTGCCATTACATCAAAAACAGGAACTTCGAACGGAAAATCATCTGGAATTTTATGACAGACGGCGTCAAGGGGATAAATTCCCAACGCACTCCGAATAATTTTGTGGTTACTTGCCATATCAAGAATCATACGATTACTAACTGGCTCAAGACCATTAACAACGACAGCACCCAGGCCGGCCGCTTCAGCTCTTGATATAACCTGAACAACGTCCGAGGCAAAATTCTCGTGCGTCAGGTGCGTATGAACATCAACATAAAAAGACATCGCATTACGACTCCCAAGCGGCATGTTCCATTGGAATCATACCAGCCCAAGAGACTCCACCTCAACAAAATAACGAGATACTCGTGATGACCGACTCAGTGCGCCATTTCAATTGACAGAACACGCTCGTCGTCAGACACAAACTCCGCCTCGACCGATTTGCGAGCGTCTAATACAAGAAGTTTACCAGGCGCCTCGCCTCGTCGAATGGCCTCAGCATCCCATTTAGAGTTCTTTGCACTCCACTCCTTGATTGCCAACGACCGCTGACTAACTGCCGACGTCGCTTTTTGGATAGCTTCTTCTACGAAGTTCTGCGTATGGATCAAATCTTCGACATTAAACACAATCGGGATTCGGACTGTTCTGTTGGACTTTTCTGCCACATCTAATGCTGTATTAATTATTCTCGATGCTGACTCGACGTCAGCGATTTCGGCTTGTATTGCGAATCGAAGATGATCGACATTAAAGCCCCCATCAACACTTACACTGAAGTCATCGGCGCGGAATTTAGCCGCATTCTCCACATTCCATCCATACACGGGGAATCGTCTCATATTGCCTTTCAATTGGTTTAGCTCAACCGCAGACCAATCTTCAGGAATATCGGAATCACTAAAAGCTTTTCTTAGAGATCCAGGAATAACCCCTTGATCAAAGAAAACCGCCTGCACTTCGCCAAACCCGCGGGAATACAAAGCCGCCTTCGCTTGAATTGCCATCTGCTTTAACTCTGCATAATCGAAGGCGGTCACGCTAAGATCCAAGCCGCAGTCAAGGGTACATCCCTCTATGTTAACGGGAGCCCCGAATACGGTAGGTTCTGATCTAAAGTCTAACTTAGCTTTTTGCACTAAACTTCGCCAAGGCGCAAAATGCAAAAGCACATCATCACCTGGCTGAACAAGACGCGCAAATTTCAATCTAAAACTAAGGTCACTATCCCCACCTCTAACTAATGGTGCTGGACTAATTGCATGGGCCATTTTCAATGTTGGAAATTTTCGCCGAAGATCTCTCAACATGCCGACACTCCATGGCCTCGTGGGCTTCCCCTGCCAAACCGCCAACGGAACAATCTCAACAGCAGCCCTTGCAAGTAATTCACGAGGCAAAGCGGTCGTCACCAGTAAAATCAAGAACGACCCGATCGATAAATGTCTTAAACGCCAACCGAAGATCACGAGAGCTGCTCCTTGTAAAAAGCAAAACACAGAAAAAGCCACAGCTCTTTAAATCGGTCGACTAAAAGCAAACTAAAGCTCTAAGATCACCCGGGATGTAGGCAAATACGACCCAGCGCGAAGAGAGGGGTGAATATTTTAGATTAATTCTTATTTTTACGTTTACGTACAACAGCAGGGACCGGTTTTCTCACGCTCTGCCAAATGATCGGCAAAGCAAAAAGAACGAATAGCCCCAGCACGGACGCGGTGTTTTGAGCGCCGACAGCACCGATGGAACAAAGCCCCATAAATCCACTATCCTTCTTGGCCTTAGTTCCGTCACTCGGTGGTTTACCATCAACGTCGGCAAGGTCAATTCCAAGGTCTTCAATCCCCATACCGCGAGCTACAGCGGCGTCTTTTAAAATTGCGGAGTACTGCTGGTTGTAAAGCGTGAAGTCCGCATCCAACACGGCAATGATTAGTGACTTAATGCTGGCCTCTTTGGGTAGGTATGTGATAGCTGCAATCAACAATTTATGAAGATTCTCTGCGGGTATTTTTCCGGATTTCTTCAAGTCTGCAAACATCGCAGACACGACTTGCCCACGAGCGTGTGATCCAGATGCCAGATAAGCAGAGTCACGGTACTTGTTTGATATGTTAGCCGTCCTTAGACATTGACCGAGAACCTGACAGAATTTCTTGGGGTCTTCGGGATAAGGGCAAATTGACTCTCCGAGACAATAATCGCCGGATGCATAGAACGTTAAAGCATCGGCCAGTCCTTCATGAATGACCAAGGACTCACTACCGGAGGGGACTTCTGTCACTGACCCATAAACCACATGGTGTCCAAACTCATGACTGACAACATCACTATCTGTAGAAAGGTTCGTCAGCTCTCCGGCTTTTCCAGGGCCAATGATGATCAACGGGCCTGTGGAGCCGTTAAAAGGGATATACTGCGCGTTACTCTCTCGGCTTGAAGGGTAAGACGTAAATACTTTAATTGGCTTTGGGCCGTTCCAGACGTAGCCGTTTTGACTCACAAATTGGAATTGACGGTTAACGTGCGCAAACGTCGATTGCTCATTAAAGTGATCGGGGTTCGATTGATCCGCATCAAACGGCGCTTGATTGCGCGTGGCACTGTTCCCAAATGCAGTCACGAAATAGTCATTGGTCAAAGTCCCATCACCGGAGACTTCAACGGTAAAATTAGTGAGAGCCTTCTTGTTTGGATCAGAATCTTTAGAGTTTGAATGATAAGCGCGCACTTGAGCGGTCGCATCAAAGGCCATCGCGTCGCCCTCAAGCAGCCCTGAATCACCGACATACGTGACGAAGGGCCATTTGCCAGACGTCACAATAATCTTCCAAACTGGGGTCAGTTCGCCTGAAACTGGATAAAGACAGCGGGACACCGAAGTGACAGCTATATTGTGACTACCGCCCCTTAGTTTGTTAACGTCTGCACTCGCCTGCTCAATGGACGAATTCACGTCAGGCCAGCTATCGTCATGGAAAGGGTACACGGCTTCGACTCTCGGCACCAAGCCAACCACATGTGACACACCCCGGCTAGCGTCAATAGTTCTAAAACCTGCCTTGCACACATCATATTTACCGACACGCACCACAAATTCTTTTACGGAGAGTCCAAGCTCTGCAGAGGCATCACCATGCGGTTTCAACTCGTGATCCAACGGTTTGGCAACGATATTGAGAAGAGGATGCAGACCACGGTGATTAAGATGTTTTCGAAGCAATTCAAAACGATCCGAGGGCGAAAGACTTAGCTGGTCTAAATCAAGCTTGGTGGCAGCCTTAACCTCAAAAGAGTTCCACTCCCGATCAAGAACGTCGGGTAGGGTTTTAAAAAAACCGCCAGCATGGGCTGTCGACGACGCTAACAGAGACGCTAGAACACAGCGCGGACCCCATAAGACTTTTTTGTCTTTTGATTTCATTATGTTAGCCTGTCCCCCAGTCATGGACGTCCTTCAAATGGAGCCCCCACCGCTTTACCTGGGAGGTATCGGCAAAAATTACCCAACACTTAACAGAAGAGCCCCTTTTTTAATCAACGGGCGGTAATTATTAGATTTTATGGGAAACCTCGAACGGACATCTCTTTACCCAATCTAAATATTTATCCACAGGTTTTGTGAATAAGAGAGCCAACTTGCATCATAAATTCGTTGTCCTACAAGGACTTCACCTATTCGCATAGTTAATAAACAAGCCAAAAATTAGTCACAGCAAATGCTTGAAGAAGTACTTTTTTTTTGACACCATCAGCAGCTCTAAATTTACGGCCGGCTAAAACACGGTTTGATTTTCTGCAGAATCCGAATGGAAAAATGGTTTATGCGAGACCTCAAGGTTACAGCGGTTGAGGGAAATCTTCAGCGGCTCGACGGCGGTGCGATGTTTGGAAATGCCCCGCGAACCGTTTGGGAAAAATGGATTACCCCCGATTCGTTAGGCAGAATCCCGCTGAACTGCAGGTCCATGTTGCTCGAGTGTGACGAACAAAAAATCCTTTGTGAAACCGGGATTGGAAACTTTTTTGAGCCCAAGTTAGCTGAGCGCTTCGGTGTTGTAGATTCTGGGCATCGCCTGATAGAAAACCTCACTCGACTTGGTATCGATCATTCTGAAATTGACTTTGTAATTTTGTCTCATCTGCATTTTGACCATGCAGGTGGCCTACTACCATCCTGGAAGGACCGACATTCAGGTGGCGATCATCTTTTGTTTCCAAAAGCCAAATACGTCGTCAGCCGCACGGCGTTTGACCGCGCCAAATCACCTCACCCAAGGGATCGGGCGTCGTTTATTCCCGAGCTACCAGACCTTTTGGAACGTAGCGGACGCCTTCTGCTAATAAACGACTGCGACCGCAGCGAAAACCTGCCAAGTTTTATATCATTCAGGTACTCCCACGGCCACACACCCGGCCACATGCACACCGTGGCCCACGCAAATGGCAAATCCATTGTCTTCGCGGGCGACTTAATCCCTGGTAAAGCTTGGGTTCACTTGCCGATCACCATGGGCTACGACCGCTTCGCGGAACAAGTTATCGATGAAAAGAAGACTTTCTACGAAACATTTGCGAATGAAGATTCCTGGGTTTTTTTCACACACGATTCAATGTGCGCTATGAGTAAAATCCGTTTGAACTCTGCAAAAAAATTTGAGCCGTATGCTGACGTTGAGCTACCGGTAAGGTTTACACTCTAATCGTCAGACGACGTCTCAGAGTTACGGGAATCGCTCGCACGAATATCGGTACAAGCGGACTCTCTGTCAATCTTTGAGAACTCAATTTTTTCGGCTAAAGCCGTCTGATATTGCTGCATCGTAATTCGACCAAGAGCCAACATGCGATCTAATAGCTGCTTAACGATTTTATTGTAATTTGGAGTTAGCTCGCCCGCACAAAAATAACGATAACGGGGGATTGGAGCCGGCAGCAATGAGGCTAAATAGATTGCTTCTTTGAGCGTCAAATCACGTGGATCCTTGCTAAAAAACTTTTGACTAGCTCGTCCAATACCGTAAAGTCCGGGACCAAGTTCGACCATATTCAGATATATCTCAAGAATACGCTCCTTGGTTATCGTGCGCTCAAGATGCCAAGCTAAAAACATCTCCTGTAATTTTCTGGAAATTGTTTTATCTCTAGCCAAAAATAGATTCTTGACCGTTTGCATGGTTATCGTTGAACCGCCGACTGCAGCCCGTTTTACTTCAGTATTTTTTTGCACTGCTCCGACGATAGCGCCGATTTCGACCCCCCGATGACTAAAAAAACCCGTATCTTCGCTGGAAACAAAGGCGGAGCGAACCAGAATCGGAATGTCAGTGTATGATACGAAATAGGGTCTAGCAGGATCTACTGGTATTGTGATTTTACCGCTTGGTGTTTGTCTCTCGATCACAAACGGGCCAGCAAGATAGTCCGCGCTATACATTTCGGGAGTTTTAGTCACATTACAGTCGAAACGAGATCCCGATATTGAAAACTTTGCGCCATTGCCATCTAAATTAACTTGCGCCCGCAGCGCAGCTGTCCCATCCATTTCAAAGCCGATAAATTCTGGAGCAAAAGAGTGAGGAATCGTATTTATCAAGGCCGCACAATCTATTTTTTCTGCGTTTAACTGAAAATTACCGCGCGGCAGAACGTCTGGCCCATCATTGGCCGGGAAACTTAGTGCAAATTCTGCCGACGCGGGAATTCCCTCGCCATCCTCAGCGCCTGGGGCATAAACAAATAATTCAGAACCACCGGCGCTAATCGAACGCTCTTGAGCATCGACATCTATAGCCATATTCGCACGAATATTTACTGG
>JBEIGW010000073.1:0-10696 GCA_040381655.1 Deltaproteobacteria bacterium | reverse complement strand
GACAGAAGCTGGTGCACGGTTGGTTAGGCTTGTTGGTGTCAGCGTCTCAAAATTAGCTGACCTATAGATTGACTTGACGCGAAGTCTCCACTCCCATGTTTTTAGGTCGCTGTGGCTGGTGCGGATAAAACGTCTCGGACTATAGCCAAAAGACGCTCTTGGGTAAAAGGCTTAGCAAGATGGTGGTTGCATCCTGCCGCAAGCGCTTTATTGCGGTCCTCCTGCAAAGCTTGCGCTGTAATAGCAATAATTGGTTTTTGAAAACGTTGCCTACGTAGAAGGCGAGTCGCGCTCAAGCCGTCGAGAATCGGCATTTGTATGTCCATGAATACGACGTCAAAATTATTATTTAAACTTTTTTCAACGGCTGTCGCTCCATTGTCGGTAAGTTCGACGCGTGCCCCAAGGTCTGATAGTAGGAACTTTATGAGAAGTGCTTGATCAGGCGTATCTTCGGCCACGAGTATGCGTAGTCCGTCCAGCCTCGAAGATGCTGCGGCGTCCTTTTCTGTGGCAACGGTATCATGGAGCTGGAGCGGCTCGGTGCTTTCATTATTTATGGAGCATTCGATTTTAACTACAAACGTGCTGCCAACATTTGGCTTACTCTCTGTCAACATCACATCACCGCCCATAAGCCGGGCAAGCCGCCTTGAGAGAACAAGGCCAAGACCCGTGCCGCCGGTGTCTTTATCGAGTGTGACATGGGATTGTGTGAAGGGTTGAAATAATCTTTCAGCTTGGCGCGGGGTAATTCCGAGACCTGTGTCTCTGATCGTGAACCGGAGGTAGTCTACTCCGCCGTCACGGGAACTCTCACGATTCACATGAATGAATATTCTCCCGTGCTCAGTAAACTTCACAGCGTTGCCGACAATGTTTATCAAGATCTGGCGAAGGCGTTTGTGATCCGAATAGATGGCTGGAGGTACCTCCTCGGCTATAGCCACATCCAATTCGACGCCTTTAATTTTCGTTGCAGCGGAGAATGTCGACTGGATGTCTCGCATCAGCTCCGTCAAATTGACATTATCTCGAGTGATGTCAAGCCGTCCAGATTCAACTTTGCTGAGATCAAGCACGTCGTCGATCAGAGCGCCTAGTTCGATGGCATTTCGGTGAATGGTGTTCGTGAATTCAAATCGTAGTTTTTGATCCAAGTGTTCATTTTTTAATAATTCAGCAAAACCAAGAATGACCCCCAATGGCGTTCTTATCTCATGACTCATAAAGGCTAGAAACTCCGATTTAGCTAGATTCGCTTTTTCAGCATTTTTTTGCGAATTTTCGGATGCTAGCGCAGCGAGTTTCCTAGCCGTGATATCTTGAATTATTGCAATACAGGTCGTCTCAGCGTGTGCGTGGTGATTGAGAATAGTTGCGTCGACGAGCACCCAAATAACGTCACCAGTTTTTATGATATATCGTTTTTCAAAATGCACCGAGCGTTCTTTTCGCGATACCAGGCGTTTGAAGATCTGCATATTATCGTCAACATCCTCTGGGTGGGTAATGTCAGAGAATGTCATTTTGGCTAGTTCTGCTTGTGTATAGCCTGTCATCTGACAGAATTGTTCGTTGGCCAGTTTAAACTTGCCAGTGGTATCCACGAGCGTCGATGGTACTCCTGCCATTTCAAACATTGAACGAAATTGCAGTTCGTTACGTCGAGACTGGGTGGAGTTAGCGGCAACTAGTAATCCAGTGACCGCAAGCAGTCCCATGTAAAGCTGAGCCGAGTTATACGTTTCGGGTATGTTTGGTGAGATAAAAACGACCGAGAGTTGGCTAGCTCCGAAAGTGGCCATGGCAGCAATTTCAAGGAGGAGAAAAGAAATCCCTACCGGGCCGAAACGTAAGGCAGCCCAAAGTGTCACCGGGAATAGTATATAAATGCGACGGAACACCTGCGGCATCCAGCCTGTGAATAGTTGAATGTCAATGAAAAGATAGAAACAAAATATAATCCCTATGAGGTTTAAAAGTAGGTATTCGGCATTTTTGCCTGTTAAATTGGAGGTTATATTATCTTTCGCAACAATTAAGACAAATGGCGTGAAGATCAAAATTCCCAAAGCATGGCCAAGCCACCAGGTTGAGAAGGTTTGAGTGATCGTGTCGCTATGTAGACTTCCGGCGAGGTATAAGGAAGACGTTCCGATAATTGGTGTGATGACCGAGGTGGGGATCACGATTCTGATTATGAAATCCCAGACGCTTTTGGTGTTACTGAATGTCCAGTCAAAGTTTTTTATTTGTTTGAGCGTTCGTGCTGCAAAAAATGCACTGCCGGCCTCGCACGCGGCGATAAATAGCGAGAGCCACATATTATGCGTGGTTGGATGATAGCTGCCAAGAGCTGCGGCGAGGAACACAAGCGGCAGCGTTTTTCGGGTTTCCAATATGAGTCCGGCTATAGCGATGCCAAGGGGCGGCCAAATGACAGGGGCAAATCCGCTGGCTGTAGTGACCCTGCCACTGATGATCGCTGTGATATAGCAGGCGAAGAAAGTAAATATTGGGGTTAGCCTTGCCAAGATTTTTAAATTCCGAGACGAGTTAAATTTGGTTATTGCCGGGGAGCCGGCTAGTGGCTCGTCCTACGTTGCAAAAATATGACCATCCTATTTTCTTGCGCTGAAACGCTTAATGCGTGTCATTTAGCGCAAAATTTGAGTGAAAAAAGGGGTTTTTTGGTTTGGTGCCCAACATTTACGAAGAGTTGAATTGAGCATAAATCTTGCTCTCGAAATATCAACACGCGCAGGAAATTGCGCGTAGTGTGGTGGAGGACCAACAATGCGTTTTTTTCATGTTTTTTTCGTTGTGGCTTTGTGGGCGAAGTTGGCCGGCGGCAGTGCGACTGCCGCCGAAGCAAATCGTTTTGAGTGTCAGGGAGACTCTCAGAGTGCGGTTCTGCATAGATCGCTCGACACCGGTACAGCCCAGCTTCGAGTGACAAACCTCGGTCTGGGGGGTGATAGCGCTGAGTTCGACCTAGATCGGGTGATTGTACGACAAGACATGATGGGCATTATGGCTTGTGGTTACTATCGTGGTATCACTGACGCATCTCTTTCTTTTACGATTATTGTACCTTCGGTTATTATTGCCGATGACCAGCCCGTAACCGGCGTTTCGGGTATGCTTATTCGTAGTTTTGCGGGCCTGATGCCACCACCGGACGGAGTTACAGTGTCTGGACCTCGACAAACGTTGCAGTTTACGCCCTTGACCTGCACGGCGCTTCTGAGGCGGATGCCTTGATGCAATGTTAAGGCGTTGGGAGTGGCTAGCGGTTCTTAAGGGGAAGACCCTCTGCTTGCCATGCAAGGATGCCTCCTGTGACATTCGTTAAATCTGTAAAGCCTTGCGTCGCTAGTGCTTCCGCCACTCGCATACTTCTTCCGCCGCTTCTACAGAATAGAAAAATCGGTTGATCCTTTCTTACCTTGCACTCCGATGCGAATGTCTCCGGATTGATTTTGCTCATGGGAAAAAAAACTCCCACCGCCGGGGCAGCCTCATCAATCTCGCTTTGTTCACGAACGTCAATCATAATGGCGTGCTTATTCGCCTGTAGAACTTGGTAGGTTTCAGATACGGTTGAGATTTTTATTTTAGTTGTCACAAGTATAATCTCCGTTGGATCTTGGACACATTTTGGTTTTTTAATGCGATCGGCATTAGTATAGCGAACTGTATCAATTTTGGACAATAGATATTGTTCTTCTTGAAGAGGTCTCGGTGTAGAATAGACAGTCAAGAAAATGTGGAGGATTGATGGAGCCATCTTGGATCAATGCGATATGGGGCGGGCTTATTATTGGGGCATCAGCCGCGCTTTTTTTGCTGTTTGAGGGTCGAGTTCTCGGTGTGAGCGGTATCACCGGTCGAATTAGTGAGCTCGCTAAGGGTGATACGGCGTGGCGAATTCTTTTTGTTCTAGGAGCAATATTAGGTGGATTTATTGCATCTAATATTTGGCCGGAAAACTTTTCAAACATCATTTCTGAATCCAACTACCTTCGCTTGGCCGCAGCAGGTCTTTTAGTTGGTTTTGGTACAAAGATGGGTAATGGGTGCACTAGTGGACACGGAGTGTGCGGGATAGGTCGGTTGTCTCCCCGTGGGATCGTAGCGACGATCACCTTTATGGCGTTCGGTGTACTGACTGTATTTATCCTAGGTCGCTAGAGGGAGACATTTCATGCACTTAATCATTGTCGCATTCGTTGTTGGTGTGGTTTTTAGCTTGGGTCTTGGGTGGAGTGGTATGACAGATCCCGAACGAGTTCTGGGGTTTCTGGATATCACAGGTCGGTGGGATCCAAGTTTGATGTTTGTGATGGGGAGTGCAATTCCAGTCTACATGATCGTTTGGCAATTTGTACGCAGGCGGCACAAACCGATTCTCGACGAAAAGCTTCACGTACCCACCAGACGTGATATCGATAAGAAACTTCTTATTGGTTCCGCAATTTTCGGGGTAGGTTGGGGTGTTGCTGGCATTTGTCCGGGACCAGGTATAGCAGCATTAGGCAGTCTTTCTCTTGGTGCGTTGGTTTTTGTCTCGACGTACTTTATTGGCGCCAAGTTAGAGGGTTTTTTCAATGCAAATTAAATCCTGGTTTGACAAAGACACGTCCACGTTAACGTATTGTGTTTATGACAAGACTACAAAAGATGCGATTGTGATTGATTCGGTTTGGGATTACGACCTGGCAAGTGGATCTCTGCGAATGACTTCTGTTCATCAGGTCGCAGATTTTATACGTTCAGAAGATCTAAAATTGCATTTTATTCTGGAGACTCACGCTCACGCCGATCACATCACTGGCGCTCAGCCGCTGAAGAAGCTTTTCCCAAATGCCAAAGTGGCCATGGGGCAAAGAATTACAGAGGTGCAGAAAGCCTTCAAAGGAGTCTTTAATTTTGGGGATCACTTTGCAGTCGATGGACGGCAGTTTGATCTCTTGCTTGCCGATGGAAGTGAGATCAAGGCGGGAGCACTCACTTTAAAAACAATATTCACTCCTGGTCATACACCGGCCTGTGTGACTTACCTTATTGGTGATGCTCTTTTTACTGGGGACGCTTTATTTATGCCCGACTCCGGTACCGGGCGCTGTGATTTTCCAGCCGGCAGTGCCGAAGCACTCTTTGAGAGCATCCAAAAGCTTTACAGACTTCCAGACTCTACCAGGGTATTTACCGGGCACGACTATCAGCCTAATGGTAGGCCATTAAAATTTGAGTCGACTATAGGTGAGCAGAAAAGCTCGAATATCCAGATCAAGGAGTCTACCTCAAAGACTGACTATGTCACATTCCGAGATGGTCGCGACAAAACGCTCTCCGCACCGAGACTTCTCTTTCCAAGTATTCAAGTGAACGCAGACGGGGGCCACTTGCCAGCACCTGAATCCAATGGATCCTGCTATCTGAAAATGCCAATTAAAGAGCGCTAATCTGGTTTTTTGATTAGGGTCTCTGAGCCAGCTCGTCTTTTATGCTTGCGATGTCTCCGGGTGTTTGAGGAGATCCGCTAAGCTTTTTCGTTTTGATCTCAAATTGCACGCGCATCCGGCGTTCTTCTGCCGAGTCCATGGGAAAGTTGATTTGGCCAGCTTTCCACTGTGCGTTATTGGCTAGCTGCTGGTCCACTAGGCCTGGAACCTCTGCTGCAGCGAATGGGTCAAACCCAGCGTTAGCGAGGAGTTTTGCGCTCAAACGATCAGCCTCTTTTTCATTTTCCCACTTGGACCTGTTCACCGCGTTCTCTCGAAACGGCATCCAAGTTTCCAAAGTGGTTTCGATGTCCTCTTCGTGAGATCTTAGGTAATGTATCAGTTCATGGGCAATCAGGGCGGCCAGCTGGTCCTCGGTATTGAGCCCACGTAGAATCTCTGGATAAATCAAAATAACGCCGCCCGTTGTTTCGGGTAATCTTAGATCCCGGCTCTGGCACGCCAGCCCGACGAGCATGGGCGGGGTTTGTTCAGTAGCTATTTTGAGGCTGCTTCCGGCCACGAGCCTTGTCACAACTCGGTTGAGTACTGATTCTGTGCGGGCGCAGGCGGTCCTTTGACCCTTAATCGCGACGTTAACAGCCGCAGCCCGCCTTGTAACGATGATTTGCCGGACTTTTTCTGAGAACTTTTCCTTGGGGATAATAAATTCGGACTCGACAAGACTGCTTTTACTTGAAGATCTTGCGGGGTCAATGGTCGTACTTTCTGTAGACAGGATGCGACTACTTCCGGCGGTTTTACAGGCTGTGAGTGACAGTGTCGTAATAGCCAAACACGTTTGAACAAAGCTCAGGGGTAATCGCATGGGATTAAGACCTCAATATTTAAAATATGAATGTACTAGCTATCTTACCACGACTATCTTTCGGCGTTTCTTTATTCCGGGGCTATTGGGGCGGGTGAAGTGGGTAAATTCTGCTCGATTGCTGCAAAATGGCCAGAGCCCATGATAAAATCAAGGCTGCGAAGCCAAATAACGAGACAATTCAACGAGGACTACTCAAGATGATCAAACTCAGGACGTTTATTGTTGGCTGTATGATCGCGGGCACCTTTGCCGCTTGTAACCAAAAAAACTCAGGATCTTCCAGGCGAAACCCTTCGGCAACAAGCGTTGATTGTTCCGTACCAAATCCTCCTGCCGAGTGTAACAAAACCAATAATTCCACCACGGGCACCGGAGATCAAACCCCAGCGGCTCCGACCTGTCAGGGACAAACGACTCAAGCGGCCTGCGGATTGGTGTCGGGATGTACCTGGAACGGCACGGCCTGTATTTCAAGTTCCAGTACAACAACTGCAAATCCCGCTGAACTATGTGGTCCACTTAGTACTCAAGCTAAGTGTCAAGCAGCCCCCGGATGTAGTTGGGACGGCTCATCTTGTAAGATCACTGGACTAAGTGCCGCCCCGCAGCCAATGAAATGCTCTCCGCTTACGACGTCAGCTGAGTGTGGCGCGGCAGTTGGTTGCACATGGAGTACTAACTCTTGCACGAGGCCTGGCGTCGGTCTAAACGTTTCCTTTGAGAAGGGAGATGGTTTAAGCGCCGTTGGGGCGTCAAACAATGCTCTTCAAAACTGTAACTTCAGCGCACTTTTCGGATCAGATGGTAATTTCGCAGTATACCAGGGCACTAGTGTCATTTGGTCGACGAATACCGGTGGCAAAGGTGCTGTTCGTGCGCAGTTTCAAGCTGATGGTAATTTTGTGATTGCGACGAGCTCGGCTGTTCTATTTGATACGAAAACGACTGGTAAGGCAGCCGACGGTTTTTCTCTCGGGAAGAACGGTAATCTGGTCGTTTTAAATACCAGTAAGCAAGTCATCTGGCAGTCAGGCAGCATTATCAACGGCTGCTACTAGGCCTGCGAGTTTATTGCGAGTCATACGGTTTCGCCTACTTCAGACGTAGGCGAAATTTTTTTTTCATGTTTTTAATGTAGTCATCTAAAGCCCGATCAGAAGCCTCATCATCATTTTCGGACAAATCAGGCAAAGGGCCAAACTCACTAGCCAGCTCATGCATAAATCTTTCCTGCCAAGCTACAAAGTCGTCGGCCGGGTCCCTAGTTTTGGCCGTCTGCTTTAGACGGCGCTGCTCATCAAGAGAGATCCCCTTGATCGTGGCGGCAAATTGTTCTCGTTCTGGTTGATCCATGCCTGACTTAGCTCGCAAAATGCTTGGAGATGGTTGATGCAACTTTAGCAGGGGTGAAACCGTACTCTTCGGCTAGGTGCTCCATGGGAGCACTGGCACCGTAGGTGTCCAGACCAATATTAAGACCGTTCATGCCGGTGAAACGTTGCCAGCCAAGGGTACTTCCCGCTTCGATACTGACGCGTCTTGTGCACGCCTGTGTCATGATTTTATCGAGGAATAATTTATCTTGTTTAAACAAGAGTTCCCAACACGGCACCGAGACGACTTTTGTCTTATATTCGGGAAGGTTTTTTGCTGCTGCAAGGGCGAGTGACACCTCTGAGCCAGTTGCAAAGATCACGAGGTCTGGAGTTGGATGATCGACCACAACCCAAGCCCCTATACGGCAGTCACTCACAGCGGATTCAGAACTATCCAGCACAGGTAGCTTTTGCCGTGACAGGCAGATAGCAGATGGTTGAGATAGTTTGAGGGCTTCTTGCATCATGATTTGAGTTTCATTGGCATCAGCCGGGCGCATGACGAAGAAGTCTGGTATTAGACGAAGACTCATGGTGTGTTCCACTGGCTGGTGTGTGGGGCCGTCTTCACCAAGATAGAAGCTATCGTGGGTGAATTCATGAATAACTCGTACCTTCTGTATGGCGCCTAAACGAAGGGCTGGACGCGAGTAGTCGGCAAAACTGAGAAACGTCGCATCAAAAGGAATCACACCGCCATGCAGTGCCATCCCGTTTGTAATTGCCGACATCGGGAACTCACGAACACCGAACGCAAGATTTCGCCCCTTCGGGCTTGTCGCTTGAAAATCACCGACTGCTTTTGCAAAGGGGCCAGTCATGTTCGATGGCTCAAGGTCGGCGCTGCCTCCCATAAGATTTGGTATGTCAGTAGCCCATTGCTTTAAAACATCACCAAATGCGTTGCGAGTGGCTACGCCTGATCCCGAGGGCCATGCAACAGGCTTAAGTTTCGTCCAGTCATTTGGTCCGTAGTAGCTGTCCCAGCGGGATTTGAACGCGGGATCTTTGAGTCTATCTGAAAGACTGGCGCGCCACTGTTTGGAGGCTTCGCGTAACTGCGGGTATTGTCTTTGAAAGTGTTTAACTGCTTCGGTTGGGCAATAGAAGTCCTCGGTCTCCGGGATACCAAGTTTTTGCTTAGTCTTTTGACGCTCGTCGGCTGATAGAGGTGCGCCATGGGTTTCATGGTCTCCCTCTTGGGTGGCGCAGCCTTTTGCCATAACCGTATTACCAATGATCAAAACGGGGCGCTCTGCAGACTTGGCAGAGGTCAGTGCTTTTCTAATCGCGTCGTGATCATGCCCGTCAATCGTGATGACGTCCCAGCCAAAACCTTTGAATACGAGCTCTTCGTTGTCGCTGGTTGCTCGGTTAATGTTTCCGGAGATTTGCTGGCGATTACGATCATAAAACCAGACGAGATTACTGAGCTTTAAGTGACCTGCAAGCGAGGCTGCGCCAAGGGTCACGTCCTCTTGCATGCAACCATCCCCCATGAGTGCATAGATTTTGTGACCAAACAGCTGCTGATCTAAGCTTGCCGAAAGATGGCGAGCAGCAATCGAAAAGCCCACTGACATGGCAACGCCTTGGCCTAGTGGCCCCGTGGTACATTCCACTCCTTTGGTGTGAGTGTTTTCAGGATGGCCTGGTGTTTTGCTGTGAAGCTGGCGAAAGCGCTTCAGTTCATCCATCGGAAGCCAGCCAATCATATGCAGGAGAGAGTAGAGAAGCATGGACTCATGACCGGCACTTAAAATGAAACGATCCCGCCCGAGCCACTCGCTGTCATCTGGATCAAACTTCAAAAACTCCGTAAACAGAATGTACGCAAAATCCATGGAGCTCATGGCTCCTCCCGGATGACCTGACTTAGCTTTGTTAACCCCATCAATCACAAGGCCTTTGAGCACGGCTATGGTTTGCTGATGATTCATGGGTGATACCCCGCTATTTTTGAGGTTGGAGGAATTGATCGGCCGAGGCCTGGAATTTAACGAAAAGGGCAGGGAATGTCAGATGAATTTTTGGAAAATCAGTCCGTAGTGCTTAAAAAATGCACATAAAAAGAGGGGGCAGTGATCGCCCCCTCTTTAAAATCTCAATAAGGATCCCTAAATCACGACGAGCTCATCGACGGAAGAACAAACCACCACCATTATTCCAGCGTCTAAAATTCATGAAGCCACCACCATTTGCACGGTAGTTTCTCCAGTTACTAAATCCCTGTCTAATTGGACCATTACCCCAGCCCCAGCGTCCCCACAGGCCGAACTCCTCATTGGTCGCGCCACCAGCGGAAACTTTTGAACCTTGAGCGGCCGTCTCTGCTGGATCAAGGGTACCCGAAAGGCCTTGAGGGAGCAGGGATGCGATCTCTTGAAACATGGCAAACGTTTTGGGAAAGCTTTTAGCCATTTTGGTCTGTGAGTCTGCTGAGCAGTAGAATGAGTCAAAAGCTTCAGCAAACGCTGCATCTGCGAACTTAGCTTCGTCAGATTTCAAGTGATCCGGTATGCGGTAGTCTTTGCTTTTTTCAGTATCGGTTTTCAATGCGGTAGCGATATCTTTTTTAACTGACGCGAGGGCTGGATTGTCTGCAATTGCAGCTTCAGCACCATCTCGTTTTGACTTCATAATGACATCGGTCAAAACATAACCCATCATCCTGACGACCGAGTGCCTGATGTTGCGTTCTGTGAGCTTTTGATCGTTCTCGGCTTTAATAAAAATACCGATGCCGCTCTCACCACCTCGCCAACACGCTAGCAGATCATCGGCGCTCGATTGCGCTGCCGGCTTAACACCACAGATAGAGCTAATATCAGGAACGATATTGATCGCACCTTGGAGATCATTAAAGAAGGCGTTTTGTAGTGCAACAGGCACCGCACTCAGAGCTTTTTTCATGGCGGCAACATCTGAGAGAGATCCTCGCAGTTGATCAGCGGATACTTTCACGGCCTCTGATCCAG
>JBEIGW010000072.1:0-10815 GCA_040381655.1 Deltaproteobacteria bacterium | reverse complement strand
GGCATCCCCAACAAGAAACCATTTGTGAAAGGAGGGGAGCCGGTTGGTAGCTTCGAAAATGCTGCCTCACCTAAGAGACACGCACCTCCATGCTACTAGGGTTCTGTTTAGAACTACCCACAGCACCACCTCCTTTCCTAGACATTTAGTCTATGAGGACTTAATCGCCTCACCATTATTCTATCAAAGCCTTCAACCATATGGCAATTGGTTGCCAAGTCCTCGAAATCAGTAGTGATTGAGGTGGGTTTTCTAGACTGAGTCGACTATTTTGCCGTAAAATAGGTGGACTGCTTGCCCTTCAATTTGGGGAAGCTTCTGGCCTAAGCTTTTGGAGAAGGGGTGTTGCGCCATGGCATGGAAAGATATTCGAGTTCACGCTGGTGGAAAGCTTTTCAAAGTTCACAATTTTACTTACATGATCAAAGGCGTGACGTACCAGTTTGAGATCGACGAATTCAGTGACGGTAGTTTTACTGGTCACGGCGAGCATTCAACTGATCGTAACGGATTTGTGGAGTCAGTCAGCGGCAAGTCCGTAGATGATTGTCTCAATAATCTTGTTGCCCGCGTTGGGCAACGTCTCGGTCTGTAATTTGGAATCATGAAAAATATGAAATGCGTTGTGGGCCTCGATATTGTCGACGCGGATCCCTCTTTGACTAATAGCTGGGGACGTTGCGGTTTAGTTTGTAATCAAGCCTCAGTGACAATAGATCTGAAGCCTGCTTGGGAGGTTCTCAGTCGAACTCTCGGTAAAAGACTTGTAGCTCTTTTTGGTCCGCAGCACGGTTTTTACGGCACGAAGCAAGACAATATGATCGAGACGTCTCATTCTACTTTTTCGTCATCAGGTATACCGCTTTATAGTCTTTACTCTGAAACGAGGGAGCCTAGTGAAGCTATGATGTCTGGTTTGGATACGCTGATCATTGATCTTCAGATCGTTGGCTGTAGAATTTATACTTGGAAAGCAACAATTGCTGGCTGTATGCGTGCTGCCAAGAAGTTTGGTAAAAAGGTTGTGGTTCTCGACAGACCAAATCCGGTTGGCGGAATCGTTTGTGAGGGCCGCGTATTAGATAAAGATAGTACGTCATTCGTCGGCGAATATCCTATTCCGATGCGCCATGGTCTTTCCGCTGGGGAAGCTGCTAGGTTCTTCAACTCATTTATTGGCTGCGAGCTTGATGTGGTCAAAATGCAGCACTGGGATCCTAATCTTTATTGGCAAGACCTTGGTCGACCTTGGATCTTGACGTCACCGAATCTGCCGACAGTTGAGCCCGTTTACGTGTATCCTGGCACGGTGATATTTGAGGGTACAAACCTTTCGGAGGGCCGGGGGACTGGGCTACCGTTTCAGTTTATCGGTGCACCGTATCTTTCGTCTTCGCGAGCTTTCAAAGAAGCAACCATGAGAATACTCGGAGGAAAAGCTCCAGGCGTTTTCTTGCGAGAGGCGCAATTTGAACCCACATCACAAAAGTGGGCCGGCAAAACCTGTCAAGGCATTCAAATTCACGTGCAGGAACCCCGACAGGTAAGAAGTCTCGACCTTTCGATAGCGCTGGTAAGGGCAGCAATCGAATTAGGTGGGGATGATTTTCAATGGAAGCAGCCACCATATGAATATGATTTCCACACCCTTCCGATGAAGCTCATCTATGGCTCTCAAAAGACCGATCAGAAGTTTTTATCTAAAGATTTTTCGATCGAAGACCCTTTTTGGCACGAAGGTATCGGTCGATACATTGACGGCGTCACAAATCACTTACTTTATCAGCGCCGACTTAGTGGGCCACGCTAGACATTTTTCTGTCATCACTCATCAGGGCCTTGAATTCAGGGTGGGAGTGTAGTGTTACCAGATCCTTATCAGTTAAGGCATGTGTTAGTAGCCGATCATCGAGCTCAAAAGCCTTACTTAGCGAGCTAATCGCGTCGGATTTCATTCCAAGTCTGGCCTGAACGCAAGCAATATTGTAGCGAGCTGATGCATCACCAGGATTTGTTGTAACCGCTGTTTCGAAATCATTCAGAGCGGCTTCTAAGTTAGACATCCCCAAAAATGCCAAGCCGCGTCCGTTATAGTACTCGCTTCGGCTGGGGTCCAATGTGATCGCATTTGTGAAATCCCTCGTTGCATCCATGTGGCGACCAAGTTGCTCGCTCAGAAGCTCGCCCTTGATCGCGTGTGCTAGATGTAGTCCTGGGACTTTGTTGTAAAGATTTTCCAGAAATTTGATGGTGGGCTTGAGGCCTTGGTTTTTTCTAAACGAAGTTAGTATAGTCATGAGAACGGCTTCTCTGTCACCAGCGTCGGAAATCGCACGAATCGAGGCGCTGATCGCGTGATCAACACTTTTCTTTTGGGGAATTAAGGCGAGCGCTAGGTGAGTTTCTGCAGCAATCTTGTCGTTCTCAACTTTAGCGTGACTAATGGCCATCTCGAACAGTTTTATAGCGGCATTAGTGTCTTTTTTGTGCGATAGAGTAATGATCCCCTTACTCAGGAGAGCCTCTGCGTGAGCAGGATGCTTTGCAATAACTTGTGAGTACCCGCGCAGCGCGTCATCGTAATTTAAGCTAAGAGCATGTGCGTTAGCTATTGCCATATCTATTTCTAGTGATCCACACTTTTTTCTCCAGAGGTTTAATTGTCTTATCTGATCGTCGCCATGATATGCGGATGTGATAGCTGCGATTAATGTCGGAGCGACGATCATGGACGAGTGATCCGGATCCTTCAGCACTGCCTCAAGAACTTCGAGTACAGCATCTCCGTTTCTTCCGTCAAAAAGCAGTCGGGCCTTGGCGAGATTCGTTCGCCAACCAAGCGTGATACCTCTTTTCCCTGCGTCCCTTATGAGGTCAAGACCTCTGGAAGTCTCACCAGAAATTTCGAGAATACTGGCAAGTGATGCAATCGCCCAGTCTCCTTTTTTATCAAGTTCATAAGTTTGAGCGGCAAGCTCAGTGCTTTGACGAATCAAAGAGAATGACCCTGGATCTGTCGTGAACATCTTTAGTAGAAGAGCTGACATCAAATAGCTAGCTGAGGGGCTACTGGGATCTTTTTGCATAATTTTCGCGATGCGAATCTCGATAGCCGGAAGATCTTCAGGGTTGGCTTCAAAAATCTGCTCTTCAATTTGTTTGACAGAAGAGAACAGGAGATCGGAGGCATGAGCGCTTCGATGCGGTAGCCATACAATCGCGCTCATGGCTAGCAAAAGCCCGAGGGCAGTCGTGCTGCGTTTATTTTGGTATTTTGTCATCGTCGAGCCTTTCTAGTAGGCAAATCCATTGCCTACAGTCCCTTTCCAAGAAAGATCGGCTTCTAAGTCAAAATATTGAGCGAAAGCTTTAATAAAAATCAAAAATCAGATTTTAGGCTCATAAAATCAGTGGTTTAAAAAACGATCTGTACGATCTTTTAGGGCCCAATTCCGGGTCTGGGTCAAGGGTGGGCAATATTGGCCGATACCTCAGCTTAGAACATCTGAGGTACAGATTTTATGACCCAGCCGGGCCAGCGTTTCCCCAGTTTTAAGGGCCAGTCACCGCTCGTCATCGCAGCTCTTGCTTTGGCGTCCTATGTTCTTCTAGCACCGCGAGAGATGAAACTACCAGCTCGCCACAATGCCGCGCTTAAATACGGGAGCTCGCGCTCAGGTAAGATTACAGAGGCGGACTCATCCATTCTCATGGACTCAATTGTTAGCCTTGTTCAAAATTACTATGTCGACTTTGGCCGGGTGTCCGGGGAGAAACTCATCGCTGGCACGATGCGTTCGCTTGCTTACGCCGTGCCTGCACTGAAATTTTATGATCATCCAGCCCGATATTCACTTGAGTCGCCAGGCGATAGCATCATGTTCCCGAAGAATATTGACACCAGCTATGAGCAAGTTATTGGACATCTCAGAAGTCTGGTCGCTTTTTGTGACCGTATTCAGATAGGCAGTCTCATTGGCCCTGGTGATAACGCCATGCTCGGCGACGAGCGGGATTCGTCGTCCATAGTATTAAATGCAATGCTGAGTTCGCTAGATGCTCATTCGTCTCTGCTTTCATCAGAAGCTTATCAGGAGCTTCGGCAAGGAACAGAGGGCTCATTTGGTGGTCTTGGTGTGCTGGTTGGTATTAGAGATAACGTTTTGACCGTCCTCAAGCCCTTGCCTAAAAGCCCCGCTCTTCGTATGGGCGTTAAAGAAGACGACAAAATTATTGCGATCGATGGTCAAACGACTTTTGGGGTGGGTCTGGATCGCCTCGTGACACACATGCGGGGGGCACCCGGCACATCTGCTGAGTTAGTTACTTTGAGCAAGGGTGATTGGGGCCCTAAGACTATCAAGTTACAGAGAGAAGTTATCGCGATCGATTCAGTGGAAGCATCCGAGATTCACTCGAAGAATCTGCATGTTCTTAAATTATCCGTGGAGAATTTTGCTTCAAGAACTAGCAAAGAAATCCGCGACCATATTCGGAATTTTCGTGCCAAGTATTCTATCTCTGGGCTTGTGCTTGATCTGCGCGGCAATCCTGGCGGCCTGCTTGATCAGGCCATAAATGTCAGTGATATTTTCCTTGATAGTGGAGTCGTTGTAACTACCAGGGGTCGTCGTGAAGAGGTTGAACGAGCCAATCAGTCGATGGATGAAACAGGCTATCCAATAGTAGTTTTGATGAACGAAGATAGCGCCTCTGCTAGCGAAATTGTCGCAGGAGCCCTACAGGATAACAGACGTGCTTTAGTAGTTGGACAGCCTAGCTTTGGTAAGGGATCAGTTCAAACAGTGTTTGAGCTTCCTGAACAGAGGGCTTTGAAACTCACAATTGCGAGGTATTTCACCCCGGCCGATAAAAGTATTCAAAACGTGGGAATAGTGCCCGATGTCTGGATTCAACCGGTCATAAAATCCTCTGAAAACGCAAACCTATTTGGTTCCTACAGATATCGTAACGAGCAATTTCTTCCAAATCACTTGAATAGTGGGCCCAGCGTAACTGGCGCATCGATCGGACCGCTATTGAAAGGCTATTTCTTGGCGCCTGACGCGAGTATCGAATCCAAGGCAGATAGTGAGGATCCATCGATGAAAGTCGCACTTGGTGTTTTTTCCAAGCTTTTTGACACTTATGGAAACCACCTTCCAAACGGCGCCCGACGTTCTGCGCATTGGGCGGCATTGGCCAAGGGCTCTATCAATCAGATTTTGGAGCCGCTAACTCGTGATGCGATGTCTTGGCTGACTACCAAGCATGGTGTCGCATGGAGAGCTCAATCGCAGTCTTCCGATAAGGATCCCCTTCTGTCTTTAGAAATAAAAGCGCCTGATGTGGGCCTAAGTGCAGTTGTCGGAGAGTTTTTAGAGGTGCCTTGGCGCGTCCGCAACGGTGGTGATTCTGTGGTAGATAACGTCTCCGTCTTTGTGCAATCGCCCGTATCAGGAATTGAGACCAAGGAATACTTGATTGGCCGCATCGGTCCCTCGGAAGTTCGCGAGGGACGACTTAAAATCCAAATTCCCTTTGGCGCACCAATAGGCGGTCGTTACGTAAACGCAGGTATGGCGATCAATGCTCAAGCGTTATCAAGAGGGCAAGATGAGTTTGTGATAAACATACATAATCGTGCGCCATCCCCCATAACAGCAGATTTGACTTTCAAGGACGGCGCGATCAGTCGATACCCCAACATATTAGAAATGGACGAAAAGGGTGCAATTCAATTGTCTTTGTCCAATAACGGCGTGTCTGAGCTAAAAAATATAAAAGTAGTCATTACAAACCTTGGTGGTCGCCAACTGGTGTTGCCGATGTCTGAGTCAGCGATCCCATCATTGTCTTCTGGGGAAACGCGGGTCGTAAATATTCCTGTTCAAGGGCGGTCTCGCTTCGAGTCGTCATCCGTCGTTTTGGGTGTGACGATTCGACATGATGCCTCCGCAGAGCCGGTTTTTGCGGTTTCAAGACTCCGAACGTCAATTTCAATTGCCGATAATACTCAAGACAATATCTCCCATTAGGATTAGTAGATGACCACGCGAAGGAAAATAAAAGTCGTTGCCGGTTTGCTCCAAGAGTCTGCGATGATTCGTCTGTGGGAGTCGATCGCTCAACAGCATGATGTGGAGCTTCTTGTTCAAAGCCCTCAAGGTTTTGAACCGATCGCTACGGGTTTGCCGGTTGTTGAGTTTCCTGTGGTCAACGAAATGCCAAACTTCTTTCGGGATATTGAACGCTACGTCAAGGGTGCTGATATGGTTGTGGCCTGTGAAAGCAGCCGTTTATACTCTTTTCAAGCCTTGCGAGTTGCGAGAAAGATGGGAATCCCGTTTGTCTGTCTCGCGCACGAATATAAGCCCTTTGTTTATGATCGTTATGCGAATATTAGGGCCATTCAAAAAGACATCCACGAGCACACTTCGTTATTTCTTGCGACCTCAAATAAAGCCGCAAAACTTTTGGGTATGGAGGGCGTGAATTCAGATCGAATTTTGCGTATTAGTGCAGCGACGGATGAATGCAATTTTATCTACTCAGAAGCGCTAGCTGAAAAGTTCCGGGCCTATATTGGGGTGCCAGAACAGTCGCCTCTTGTCACAATCAAGATGCCCCTTGATGAGTTGGAGCCAAGCATCACAGTCGCTCGAGGCATTCGACTGGCAATTAATGGCGTACCAGATGCAATCAGAAAAAGTGTTCGATTTCTTGTGTGTGGTCAAGGCGGCATGGCAGAGAAAATTAAATATGAAATCGCCGATATGGGTCTTGGCGGTCAGTCGATGTTCCTGGCCCAAGATCTCAGACCTTTCTACCGCGACGTTCTAAGTGCAACGGATATTATGGTTGAGGGTCGGGGGGAAAACGCAAATTCAGCAGGCAGTGTGCCGTGGCACGTTGTATCAGCCGCAGGACTCGGTGTTGATATCGTGGCGCCCAGGGGATCCATAACCGAAGATGTTCTGAGTCGACGGGTGGCAACGTACATAGATGAGTTTACGCCGATGGATATCAGTGGAGCTTTAGTTTCATTATTTGAACGAGGTAGGATCGGTCGCGAGGAACGTTTGTCTCGAGGTAGCCTTGTTCATGAAGTCATGTCATTACAGGCTGTGAGTGAGTCAGTTTGTAAACTGATAGAAGAGCTCTGCACCCATGATGAGGGCGCTCAGCGTCGACAAGGTCTCGCTGATTTTGTTAAGCAACATCAAGTGCCCGTTACCTTTAAAAATGCCAACGAGGTTCTCGTGGTGTGTGAGGAGGCACGGGGGTTTTCGTCTGAGTGTGAGCTTAACTTATATTCAGAGATTTTAAGAATTCGTGGGGATGCCCTGATTGCGTTATCTCGGGCTGACGAAGCACTCACCTCATTTGAGGACTCGTTGAGGCAGAATGGACTCAATTATCACGCCCTGAGAGGGCTTGGTTACATGGCCTGGCAGGGGCACAGCCATGAGGAGGCACTGCGCTTTTTTAAGAGAGCTTTAGCGATTGAACCTAACGACTACCAGAGTTTAGTCGGTGTTGGTCTGGTTTATCGAAGGCTTCAGATGTTTAACGAGTCTGTATATTGGCTTCAAAAAGCTGTCGCTCTCGGTGGTTTGGAGTCCTCGTCATTGAGTCTATTGGTACAGGCTTGCCTGGAGAATGCCAGCGAGCCGCACTCTATTGCTATTCTTGAGTCCATCAGAGAGACGGTTGGTGATCATCCAAACCTGTCCACGGCGATCAACAAACTAGAAAGCCATCGGTAGTTGATACCGATGGCTTTTATTTCTTTACCGAGTTCAAATGAGCGGGAAAATTTATTTCTTCTGGCCCGTCACTTCTTTGGTTGCGAGAGTAAGACGGCTAACTTTACGGCTAGCAGCTTTCTTATGCATGACGCCGCGGCTTGCAGCCTTCATTAGCATCTCTTGGGCCTTAGACAGTAGTGCTTCTACCTTCTTGATGTCTTTATCTGTTCCAGCTTTTAAACCGGCGATTGCAAAACGAAGACGTTTAACAGTCGTTTTGACGGATGAGAGATACTGACTATTACGGTCACGCTTTACAACGGCCGCACGCGCTCTTTTGATTGCTGACTTATGGCTTGCCACTTCAAAACCCCAGTTGTTATCGATGCTTGTTTGAGCTCACCCGTCAGGCGACCCTTGGCCAAATTCGTGCGTGAGATGCCCTAGGCGATCGAAAATCCACAGGGCAAGGCTGGTTTATTAACAGTGGGACCGCCGTCTGTCAAGGAATTGCTGCTGGTAAAGGGGCTAAAGGACCCTAGGCTCTCCCTAAATTCCCCTTAGATTTCCGAGGCTCGCCGGCGGGCCTCAACATCCACCCGTTCGTTATCCGGATGTCCGTTGTGACCTTTGACCCACTTCCAGTGCACTTGGTGCCGATCAACTGCCGTGACAAGATCTTCCCAAAGCTCCTGGTTTTTTACCGGTTTTTTATCAGCCGTCTTCCAGCCGTTTTGTTCCCATTTTTCTAACCAGCCTTCTTTGAATGCTTTCATCACATACTGGCTGTCAGTAACTATGGTGACCTCGCAGGGGCGTTTAAGGGCGTTCAGGCCGGAGATGACAGCCATAAGCTCCATGCGGTTATTAGTCGTATCAGCTTCGCTTCCCGAGATCATTTTCTCTCGGTCTCCAAATCGAAGCAATGCGGCCCAGCCTCCCGGCCCCGGATTTCCGAGGCAAGCGCCATCGGTAGATAAAACGATCTGTTCAAGAGGTTTTTTCTTCATGACCTTTTATATCTCATGACTTGACGTTCTGTTTTTCAATACGCTTGGCTTCTTTCCAGAGGGTTTCAAGCTGCTCAGTCCCAGCTGTTGTTACGTCTATATTTTTCGATCTGGCTATATGTTCTAAAAGTTGGAATCGTTTTAAAAATTTTCGGTTACCGTCAATGGCACAGATCTCAGGGTCTATATCAAGGTGTCTACATAGCTGGCTTACGCAAAAAAGCAAATCTCCCATTTCGGCGGTAATGAGATCTCTGCTGGATTTGCGTTTTAATTCATCTTTGAGCTCGAGGACTTCGCTTTCTAATTGAGAAAAGACTTCCATGGGGTCTTTCCAGTCAAAATTGATTTTCTTTGCTAGTTTTCCGATCTCGGTCGCAAGGCGTGAAGCGGGCGCAAATTTCCCGGATTTAAGTTGGTCAAAAACGCCCGTTGTGGATTCTTCAGGGTTGGACTGTTTTTCAAGAGCTTTGACTTCGTCCCATTTTGCTTTTATGTCAGACTTTTCTCTTGATGTCTTAGACTCGGGGTTTCCGCTCTCGCCAAAGACGTGGGGATGGCGTCGCCGCATCTTAGCGTCTAGGTTTTTGACGACTTCTAAAATTGAAAATCGCTGAGCGTCTTTTGCTAGTTGTGAATTGAGGACGACTTGTAGAAGTACATCTCCTAGTTCTTCTTGAAGTTTGGCGTGGTTCACAGGATCCATAACATCAGTAGCTTCGTACGCTTCTTCGATCATATACTTTCGCAGTGTCGCGTGCGTTTGTTCAAGATCCCAAGGGCAACCTGTTTTAGGATCTCTCAATGCAGCGATCGTCTCGCAAAGAGATCCAAATGCATCTTTTATCTCATTAAGATTCTTGTACGCAGTCATTATCCTTTGGTCCTCACTATGAGTGAGGGTAGGTAGAGATCGCGGGTTGGCATCCCAAGAAGTGTTAAGACAGTGTTAGCAACGTTGGCAAGACAGGCGCTCTCCGTAACCGAAGCGTTTAGTTTCCACTGTGCTTGGTCTTCAGGATCGAAAACGACGAACGGGACAGGGTTAACAGTGTGAGCTGTCTTGGGCGTTGGCCGTTTCTCGTCCGTATTCCAGTTGGGAAAGTCTTTTTCTTTAGCATCGAACATTTCATCTGCATTGCCGTGATCCGCGGTAACCATCAGAATGGTGTTAGTCTCACGCGCAGCCGCAATCAATTTTCCTAGCATCACATCAACGATCTCGACTGCTGATACGGCGGCTTCGTAGTTACCAGTGTGGCCAACCATATCGCCGTTGGCGAAATTAATTCTTGCAAAGTCAAAGCTATTAGCGCGCATTCGTTTGATAGTTTCATTTGTGATTTCGGACGCTTTCATGGCGGGCTTTTGATCAAATGTTATGTTGGAGTCTGAAGGAATTTCCAGGTATTCCTCGAATTTTTTATCAAAATAGCCGCTACGGTTACCGTTCCAAAAATAAGTTACGTGGCCGTATTTTTGGGTTTCGCTACAGGCGAACTGCCGTACGTTTGATTTTGTGAGAAACTCGCCCAGTGTATCTGAGATTGCAGGGGGAGAGACTAAGAATTGTGGTGGTATGTGAAGGTCGCCGTCGTACTCCATCATTCCAGCGTAAAATATTTTTGGAACGACTCCGCGGTCGAATTTGGAGAATTTTTCTTCGGTGAAAGCACGGCTAATTTCGATGGCGCGGTCGCCTCTGAAATTAAAGAAAACAACGGCATCGCCATCCTTTATCTCACCAACTGGCTTTTGTTCTTTGGTGATCACAAATGCTGGGATGTACTGGTCGGTTAGTTTGTCATCTTTGCGAAAGAAAGCTAGGGCCTCTCCTAGAGACGTGAATTGATTGGAGGCCTTGCCGTGTACATGGCAGTCCCAGCCTCTTTTAACCATGGCCCAGTCCGCCTCGTAACGGTCCATGGTAAT
This sequence comes from Deltaproteobacteria bacterium, assembly GCA_040381655.1. GTDB lineage: Bacteria > Bdellovibrionota_B > Oligoflexia > Oligoflexales > RGVZ01 > CAMDKS01. The sequence continues at coordinate 122 of JBEIGW010000072.1, read as the reverse complement.
GTGCATTCTGCCGCCGCCTGATGCGACTAGATAATCGAATGTGTCTGAGCGGAGTTCATTTAAAACCGTCTCAAGACGGGTGACGTAAGTTTCTGCACTTTTCTCGCCGACATCGCGCCCAT
>JBEIGW010000071.1:0-10891 GCA_040381655.1 Deltaproteobacteria bacterium | reverse complement strand
AGTTATAAAAAAGGTCCATGGTGTGAAATCTGGGATGGTCTTTACTGGAAATTTGTAAGTGAGAAATTTCAGTTCCTAGCGAAAAACCCTCGGTTATCGATGATGGTGGCTATGTGGGGGAAGAAATCAAAGTTAGAGCAGAAATCACTTTTAGCTGCTGCTGATGGGTTTATCGAAAAAGTGACTCTGTAGCTGATTTAGACAATACTCGATGTTCTGTAATGATTTAAGACAGTCTCATCATTAATGGATACGTGAGGGTCAAGTCTCGGTTCTTTAAATTCGATCCGACTCCCAGGCGCAGTATCTTTCGTCAGCGCAGCAATCGCAGATAATTTTGTCGAGGTCCCATAGGCATCTTGAATGATAATTGTATGCGCGACTTAGGCGACAATGATCTCAGTAGCATCTTTAGAAACATGTTATTGAGCTTCCGAGCATATGGTTGTTCAGTTAGTGAATAAACAAAATTTAGGTCGCTTAAATTAAAAAATCAGGCTACGAAACTGGGTGAGATTTTTGCCGGAGGTATTGGTCATGTTTCGAAGTCTAATTGTCATCTTTCTGATATCAATTTCGGGGTCTGTCTACGGCGCCAAGAATGATGGAGCCCAGTTACCCGACGCGGCGACAGTTGGTTGCATGCTGGGTCCAGACAAGGTCATCTACTTATTTCAAGACGAGCAACGAGTTTTTCTCTCGAACGTCGAAAAGAATCTTGTACCCTTGGCTCTTGAGTCTTTTGAGGTTTACAGGTGCCCAGGATGTTTTGGCTTTGACGGAACGGTCGAGGGGCATCGCTATGAGGGGCAGACCTCAAGCCTCTACAACGAGGATACAGGCCGTTGGGACGTCTTTATGGATTTGGCCATTGATGGCGGCCAGCCGCAGCGCTTAGGCTGCTTTTGGCGTCCCTAAAATCTAAATAACTATATTAATTTTAGGTACTTGTGACACTCTGGCCCACGCGGCTTATTAGAATATTTATTAAATTATTAACATTGATTAAATAACCTAGAGATTATATATCTCCCTGCCGCTTATTTTGCTTAAATTTTAAGCTAAACGCCGGTTTTTGCCGGTCTTACCTGGGCGGGGAGGTTTGGAAAACGTGCTCTGGGTCCTCAAACCATCTCTTTACACCAAAGCTAGCCGTGTAGAGGCCAGCATCGGTTACGTATTCTCGAATTCAGAAATTCTTTGGGAAGCATTGACCCATCGCTCTGCTTTGGTGGGTGTGGCCGGTGTGACGGCAGATATTCTTGATATGAAGCCGTGGAACGAGCGGCTTGAGTTTTTGGGAGACTCCGTACTTGGGTTGGTTGTTAGTGAGTCTCTGCTGATGTCCGTTGAGGGTCTTAGTGAAGGCGAAATGTCGCGAGTGAGAGCGGCAATCGTATGTGAAGATAATCTGGCGCGTATCGCGCGGCGAATTAACCTAGGGAATACTCTGGTACTCGGCGGAAGCGAAATGGCGACAAACGGCCAAGACAAACCAAGCATCTTAGCCGACGCCTTGGAGGCGCTTATGGGTGCCGTTTACAAAGACGGCGGTTGGGAGTCGGCCCGACGCGTGACGCAAGGTCTCCTTGAAGCAGAGCTCACCGGGGATCTACGCCGCTTTTTGAGTGGTGATGCAAAAACAAAACTCCAAGAACTAGTTCAGGCAAAATTTAAAACCACGCCGACCTATGACGTCACCGGTGAAACGGGACCTGCCCACCTAAAATCTTTTGAGGTCTCTGTGAAGGTTGACGGGCGCGTTTTGGCTATGGGTGAAGGTTCTAGCAAGAAAGACGCGGCCCAGGCCGCTGCAAAGCAAGCGTTGGCTCATTTAGAGGAGGTCGCGCCATGATCAAAGGAACAGTCGCGATCGTTGGTCGCCCGAATGTCGGTAAATCAACCTTGTTCAACGCCCTTACTCGGACAAGAAATGCCCTCGTCGACGATTGTCCAGGCCTTACCAGGGACCGTCTTTATGGGGTTGTGTATTTTGACGACATGGAAGAACGAGGCTGCATGGTGGTCGACACCGGTGGTTTTGAAACAGAAGGGGTTTACTATCAACCTTTCAGTGAGAATATCGTTTGGCAACAAACAGAAACTGCGATTGATGAGGCCGATATTGTCGTTTTGGTATTTGACGGCAAATCAGGTCTTCATCCTCACGACGAGCAACTTCTGCGTCACATGGCTAAGAAAAATAAGCCTGTCATCTATGTTGTCAATAAAGTCGACGTTAAAGAGCACGAAGATAGGGTCTTTGACTTCTATCAATTAGGAGTTGATCAGTTCGTCGTGACTTCAGCCGCCCATATGCGTGGAGTTGACGAACTTTTGGAGCTTATTGAGACTAAACTCACATCGATTGAAGAGCTGCGGGCAGACAAGAAAAATTTGCCAGTCTCAGGCACTCGTATCGCACTCGTCGGTCGCCCCAATGCCGGTAAATCATCAATTCTCAATCGCCTCATCGGCGAAGAGCGAAGCCTCGTTAGCGAAGTCGCCGGCACGACCAGGGACTCAATCGATACGCCGCTAGCTTATAAAGGCAAAAACTATGTTTTAGTCGATACGGCCGGAATCCGCCGCCGAAGCCGCATTCATGATAAAGTTGAATCCCTTAGCGTCATGCGCAGTATGCAGGCAATCGAACGATCAGATGTCGTGCTTTTGGTGCTGGATGCGACGCAGATGCTGACTGACCAGGATGCAAGAATTGCGGCGATGGCCGCCGAGCAGCATAAAGCTATGGCGATCATCGTTAACAAGTGGGATCTAGTCGAAGACAAGAACTCAAACACCGCCAAAGAATACACTGAGTTTCTTCGCTACAAGTTGAAACTCTTGTCATGGGTTCCAGTCCTTTACGTGTCCTGTCTTGAGAATCAACGAGTTCACAACATCATGCAGTTGGTCGAGACTGTGGTGTCTCAGTTTGAAAGACGTGTCGAAACGCGCGCAGTTAATGCAGCACTCCACAAAATGGCTCACGATCACACGCCGGCTCTGATTAAGCGAACTAGCAAACGTGTGAAGTTTTATTATGGGACCCAGGTGCGCTCATCCCCTCCGACTATTTTGGTTTTCTGTAACGTCGCTCGTGAAATCCAAGAGGGTTACAAACGCTATATGATCAACCGTTTCCGCGAGGATCTTGGCTTTGTCGATGTGCCGTTACGTATTATTTTTAGAAGTAAAGAAGACCAAAGAAAGCGCAAGCAAGAAGAGATCGCGCGGCTTTCTAGACAGTATGATCCAGGTTCTCGCAAGTCCCAGCCCGTTGGTCTAAAACCAATGGCATGGGATCAAGCTGACTTGCCAGAATTTAGCGAGATGGATGCGGGACGTTTTGCTTTTGAAGTTGACGTAAGTCTTGATAGTGAGACTTAAATTCTGACTTTGTGCAGTCAAGCAACGCAAGTGCTTAATTTTTGATCTTTGCGGGTGCCGCGGCATCCTGTTTTAAAAAACACGGTTGTTAGACTCGATCGCACTGGTTACCATGACTCTTGAGATTTCAAAACTATCTTGAGGGTTTGCCTTATGCGTCATGCGCCATCTGTTCTAACGCTTCTATTTAGTGTCTCTGTTGTAGGCTTGGCTAATGAATCGGCGGAGTCTTTGGAGGCAAGGCCCAATGAAGTTTTAGATTTATCTGTGACGGCTACTCGCGTTGAATCGCCAGCTAGTCAAGTCCCGAGAAGTATCAAAATACTAAAAAATAAGGACTTGGTGGAAAAAGAACAGGCAATATCAATTCCTGAAGCCTTGTCGCATCAGTCAGGCGTTCTCTTACAAAAGACCGCCAGGGGGCAGGGGTCCCCTTTTGTTCGTGGGTTCACAGGCTTTAGAAATTTATTTTTGATTGATGGTATCCGCTTCAATAACTCAGTCATGCGTGATGGTCCAAATCAGTACTGGAATACGGTTGATGTTTACGCTGTTGATAGGCTTGAGGTAGTGAAGGGATCCACGTCCGTGCTCTACGGTTCCGACGCCATTGGTGGCACCATTAATGCTTTGACGAGAGATTTGTTATTAGAGGGCTCTGATGATCCGATATCCGCTAGGCTATTGTACCGCTATGCGTCGGCAGAGGATGCTCGCATTCAGCGAGGTGAAGTTGTCGGGCGTTCAGGTAAAAACTTTGCGATACTTCTTGGTGGGACGAAAAAAGCATATGGTGATCTCCGCGCGGGTGCGGCCACTGGCTTGCTTCCAAGGACTCACTATGATGAACATAGTTTTGATCTAAAAGCTCAGGGTAAAGTTACGGTAAAAGATGAATTGAAACTGGCTTGGCAAAAAGCAAGTCAAGATGACGTGATGAGAACCCATTCAACAACATTTGCAAAAAGTTATCGGGGCACCAAAATCGGAACAGATAAGGAGCGTTCTCTCGACCAAAGACGTGAGCTTGCTTACGTGAAGCATAAGCATATTTTTGAGACAGGTTTTCTAACTAACGTGGAATATGCCCTCTCATACCAAAGGCAAGAGGATAGTGAATATCGCATTAAGTCAGACTCAACTAAAAGTGACCAAGGTTTTGATGTACACACGCCAGGCTGGATGTTGCAGGCGCAATCTGACCTGGAGTCGGGGCGCTGGACGTACGGTGTAGATGCCTACAGAGATTTGGTCGACTCTTACAGGCTTAACTACAAGGCAGACGGCTCTTTTGAGTCAAAATCGATTCAAGGGCCCGTGGGCGATAATGCGACCTACGATAATGTCGGCGCATTTGTTCAAGATCAATACAAAGTATCCAAGGGTCTTGAGCTGACGGCAGGGATTCGTCATAACCAGATGACCGCGAAGGTCGACCGTTATGAAGATCCCGTCACAAAAAAGGAAGCATCCTTAAACAAGAAGTACGCAGCAACGGTTGGTAGCGTGAGGGGTGCTTACGATCTAAGTTCAGATCAGCACGGTAAATTATTTTTTGGCGTAGGTCAGTCGTTTCGAGCCCCGAACCTGTCCGATCTCACAAGATTTGATCTTGCGCGCAGTTCTGAAATAGAACAACCAAGTCCTGACGTGCAGCCTGAAAGGTACCTTTCATATGAATTAGGTTCTCGTTGGGGTGACTCAAAAGCTTGGCAAGTTGAGGCTTGGCTTTTCAAAACACAAATCGAGAATATGATCATCAAATCACAAACCGGTGAAAAAACACCGGATGGCAAAAAGTTCTATGTGATAAAAAAGAACTCCGGCAAAGGCTATGTTCAAGGCGCCGAGCTAGATGGGTTTTACCGCGTGACTCCTCAGTATGTTGTGGGTGGAAATTACACGTTCCAATGGGGTGAGCTTGAGACCTATGCGGGCACATCCAATCAAACCAAGCTTGAACCCCTCAGCAGAGTGATGCCAGCCACGCTGAATCTCAATGCGCGGTATGAGAGTCCAAATGACCACTATTGGGCAGAGGTTTTGTACACTTTGGTCAGACGACAAGACCGGATCAATAGCGGCGATAAGCTTGATAACGAGAGAATTCCACCGGGCGGTAGCCCAGGCTACAAAACCTACGGGTTAAGAGCGGGTGGATCGTTGCATGAAAGGGCGAGGATTAGCCTTGCCTGGGAGAATCTTCTGGATGAAGATTACAGAGTCCTTGGATCTGGCGTCAACGAACCAGGGCGAAACTTTATTGCCACCTTGGATGTGCGACTGTAGTCAGAGTATCGGCAAAATATGGGTCAGTGCTTAGGCAGCAACATGAGTGCTGCCTGGGATTTCTTCTGCCGACAATTGCTTTAGTCCGATAACGATCCAGCTTTTCATGAGGCCTTTGCCCTTGACCGGGCTCTCGGGAAGTTCTTGCAAGATGAACGTATCGTCAATCTCGTTTTTAGTGCTTTCTGTGATCCTGATCGCACCAACGGGGGCCAGGGATTCCATCCTGCTTGCGGTGTTTACCGTATCTCCCCATAGGTCGTAAGCGAACCGACTTTCTCCAATCACGCCCGCGACTACCGGTCCAGAGTTGACTCCGATTCGCAGTAGGAGTGGTTTGTCCCCCAAAGTCATATTTGCGGCGGCGTCATGGAGTGCTAGGGCTAATCGAATAATTCGCTCCGCATGATTTTTTGTAGAAATCGGCACACCGCAGACAGCCATATATGAATCCCCGATAGTTTTGATTTTTTCGCATCCATGGTCGGCGGTCATTCGATCGAAGGCTGAAAATGTTTGATTAAGGAACGAAACTAATTCCTCAGGACTCATTTGGGCTGAAGCGTCAGTAAAGTTAACGATATCACAGAACATCACAGTCACATCGTCAAATCGCTTCGCCTGCGATGTGTGGTTTAGTTTTAGCTCTTTAGCAACTTCAAATGGGAATGTCTTGATCAATAGGTTATCGGCTCGATTAGTCTCTGCTTGTAATAATTTTTGATCTACGAAGGATCGACGCCCGTATCGTTCTCCTACTATGGCGCCAGCAATACCTACGGAAAACGCAACAGCTAGCGCAGATAAGTTGCTCATGATTAACTCAGGGTTGGAGGCTTTCAGGAAAATCATTGTTGAAAAGCTGATTATAAAACCAACGCCAAGTATAAGCGAATCTTTCACTCTTATGTGAAATGCGCTCATGGCGTAAGGCAGAACTAAAAAAGCGAATAAGAAATCTAGCTGTTTGATATTCTCGAAGGCAATGTAATAAATCAATGACATGCTATTTAAAACTAGATGCAATAGGCCTAAATATATGAATCGGAGATTTGATTGAATGAGAGGTTGGTTGTGAAACAAAACGACAGCGAGCCATAAAAGTGTGATCGATAAACGTATGGCCCACAACGTCTTAAAACTTTGTGGTGCGACAATCCAATCCCATACGGCGAAAGAATTATAGATGAGAAATCCAAATGCAGCGTCAGTTGAGCCGCGCTTCACAGATCTGTGAACCATGAATTCAAGAAATTCTTTTTCTTCGTTCTGATCAGCCATACAGTGGTGGTTATCCTCCTTTTACTCTATTCGGAGTTTCTAGTATCGAAAAGTGCATCGACATTTGTAGCGTTCCGTTAAAAATCTATTTATCATCATAAATTCATGGAGTTGCAATAAGCGCTAGCGGCAGGTTTTGGGCGTTACGAAGGACTGGCGGGGTGATCTGTCGCCGCTAGCCCTAACGGACTTTGCTATTTCATCTATCACAGATTTTTGTTTCATTCATAAGTGGCGACATTTTGGGTTGGCTGTGTCAGACTTTATTTTTATGCCAAAGGTGTTTTTTGAGTCTTGAATACAGCAAGTTGCGGGTAATGATTTCAGGGTCCGAGTGGACTATTCAGCAGTTCGCCAACCGTGATCAATTTCCAACGTTAATTGAGCAGGATCAAATCGGACGCCAAATGTGGGGCGCCGATGTCCCTGAGTCTTTGTGGCCACTAAGTGGAATTCTTTGGCCATCCGGGATTCTCCTGGCAGAGCTGGTTGCATCCAAAAAATGCGATGGCCAGCGAATTTTAGAGATTGGCTGCGGTGTCGCGTTAGCATCACTTGTTCTTAAAAGGCGAGGGTGTGACGTCACCGCGAGTGATTACAACCCGTTTGCAGGCGAGCTTCTGAGAGAGAATGCAAAACTAAATGACTTGGAACCGCCAAAATTCATGAAGTTATCATGGCAGGAGGCATTCACCGGTGAGCCGTTTGATCTTATCATTGGTAGTGACGTGCTGTATGAACCAGGGTGTGCAAGTGAGGTCTGCGAGTTTTTAAAGTCTGCTCTAAAGCCATCCGGCAATGCTCTGTTTGTCGATCCAGGTCGAGCTCACGTAAGGAAATTTGAGACCACGTTGCAAGCGGCAGGGTTTAGTTGTGATGTGGTATGGCCAGTTCCTGGAGAAAAAACCAGGATCTTGCGAATCAGCAAAGTGGCCTAGAGTTCTTTACGAACGGTAAAACCTAAAAGCCATTTCAACAGTTGCTCCCAGTGGCAATGCAGCTACCCCTACGGATGTGCGAGCCGGGGGTGGGATGTCTTGAGTGAAGAATTCCTCCCACACTTTGTTGATGGTCGGGAAGTCCTCAAATTTTGTGGTGAAAATATTGACGGATGTCAGATGGTCTAAGCCTAAGTGGATTTCCTTTGCAGCAGATACCATATTGGTGAGAATCCGCCTGGTTTCGCCCTCGACGCCGCCTGCTGCCAGTTTGCCATCAGTGCCAAGGCCGATCATCCCACTAAATTCATAGAACGGTCCAGTCTTCACGCAAGGCGTATAGCGAAAGCGGGGGGACGGGGTGGACTTAAATGAAATGAGTTCGCGCATGGATGATCCTCAAAGTGGTTATTAGGTAGAGTGCGAAAGTTAGGCATTTCAGCATTTTTTGGTGAGAAAATAAAGGGTTTCGGCTGAAAAAAATAATGCTACACTTTTTGGTTATGAAAGCCAAAAATGACCAAAATCATCTCTTTTTTGAGATCCCGTATTACCACGATTACATCTCTCCGGGGCTGGCCAGGCATGTGATTAAAAGCGCTCAGCCGGTTGGGGGCGTTCAGGGCCTTCGCCATGTAGGAGATATGGGTGGGCTTGAATCCACAGAGTCCCTCCGATTTCTGGTCGAGCTGTATGAAGCGGTCAAATCAGATCTGGGCAAAGTTCTAAAGCAGAGATCCATCGACCGTAGGTTTATCGATGAGCGGGTGAAAGCTTGTTGCGAATTTAATCAAAATCTTCGTCGCGATGTTTTGAGCCCTACCTATAAAACAGTGATTGGCCTTGAAGACGGGGACGGTCGCATCGTGATCGGCCCAAAAACCGACTCGTATTGTTCGCCCGGCGGCGCGCAGGTCGCGCCGATACCAGATCACCTTAAAGGTCCCCACGTGACTCTTTTTGGTCCTCCCGATTCCGCTAAGATGTCGATTAATGCGATGAATTCCTATCACCGGAAACTTCCAGGAGAGCCACCGATCGTGGGTGAGCTATTGAGCGGCCAGAAGGCATCACCTATGTGGGGCGCTGATGATGAGGATTCAAAAACGCCCATGCGGGCAGATCTGGCAGATGCTGCATCAAATCTCACGCGCTGCTTCGCAGGCGACTTGAGGCTTACTGAGGGTGAAAAGAAATATGAACTGGCTGCCGATAAACTAGCGCAGCCAATCAAACGCTTCCCTGGGCTTGCGTTACCGTGTGCATTCTTATTTTATTATGATAGTCCGATACCTCTTCACATGTATGACTTTGCCCTCCACCTTTTTGCGAATTGGCAAAACGAGAGAGCTTTAACCTTCTATGTGCCGAAGCTTGAGAATGAGGAGGAGGCTCGCTACATCCACAAGATGATATCGACAGCCGAGGCCATGATTAAGGTTCGTTATCCCGACTATAAGTTGGGCCGTATTCGACTCATGGTTGTGCTTGAAAACCCTCGGGCGATTTTACGCACCCATGAAATTATGGATGAGCTTTTTCCGTATTTTGCCGGTGCCTCGTTAGGATGGCATGATTACCTGGGGTCAACGGCTCGTCTATTTAAGGAAGATGCCAATTACAGAATACCCGTTAAGGCTGACCCTTATATTGTTATCAAATACATCAAAGCATCGCACCGCATGCTGTCTGATGTCGTTGGTTCGCGAGGCGGAATCAAAGTTGGTGGAATGTATGGTATTTTGCCGCAACAAAACGACATGCAAAGTTCCTCATTCCAGGTGACACTGAAGGGCTACTTCAAGGATGTCATCACGCAGCTGAAGCGGGATTTAACCGGTTTTTGGGTGGCTCATCCAGATTTTGTGCGCCTTGGCCTTGCCATTGTTGAGGCGTGGAGGATTTATAAGGCGGGCGATAAAAAGCCACTCATGACTCTTACGAAAGAAATTTTTGCAGATGAGCATCGCAAAGAAGTAGACGCATTCATTGAGGGCGATGATATCAAGGGGCTCGACACCAAAGATCCCAATTATGTTAGATCCCTTCTTGTGGCAGACCTCAAGGAGTCAGATTTCATTGCCAATAACCACCCAGACGAAATTCGCTACAATGTATTTCAATCCCTTCAATACCTGACAGACTGGCTTTCCGGTAATGGCTGTGTGGCCTTGCCCACGACCGTTGAGGGTGTTCCGGTTAGGGTGATGGACGACTTGGCAACAGCCGAGCGGTCGCGGTGGGAAGTGTGGCATGAGCTTTATCATGGTCGATTTTCGGTGGAGGACTTCCTGCGAATTGCCCACGAAGAGATGCGTTTTATTCGAAAAGATCTCTCCGATAGCAAAAAAATCGTTCAGGTGAAGTGGGATGAAAGAACTGCAAAGTGGTACCCCATTGCTTTCAAGTTGATGATCCAGCTTATGACGGCGCGCCAACCCGTAGAGTTCGCAACGGAGCTGCTGATGCCGTTTACGCTTGACGAGGTTCGTAAAGCCAACGATCCCTGGGCGGCGTTGATGCAGATTGATCACTCGCATTATCAACTGCCAGATTACGTGGAGAGATTTAATTATTATTTCGAACGCTGCGGGTCTCAGAGGTTTGCAACCGCCTTGGCATCTGGTGCTGTTCTGGATCTTGATTATGCAGAAAAACTTATCAAGGGGTTTTCAGTTGACGAGATTATTGAAGCGGCGAGCTTTCATGGAGATATAGGCGAAGCGTCTAGGACCTTAGACGAGATGGCTAAAGGTGAGCAAAAACTTGTGACATCAAGTCGACAAAGTGTGGTGGACGAGCTCAAACAGCTTTCGAGTCGTTACCACGAAACCTTTGGATTTAAATTTTTGATCTCGGCAAAGGGCAAATCTGCGTCGGAATTACTTGCCGCGGTCAAAGGCCGTTTAAATAACCCCCGTGACATTGAATTAGCCAATGCTCGTGAGGCATTGTGGGAAATCACGAAGAAGCGAATTGATGCGGATCCT